>CAZDNN010000101.1:3386-14469 GCA_964506385.1 uncultured Planctomycetota bacterium | reverse complement strand
TCGCCCCTTGGGCTTCGACGGAGCCTCCGTCGCGGCGAGCCCGTGGTCGGTGTCGATCATCGGCCTGACCTCGGTGCCGCGACGACCACGAGCAGCTCGATCAGGGTGAACCCTGCGCGCGGCGTGATGGGTGTGGCGCGCCCCTCGGCCCGGGTCGCCGTACGGCGCGCATCCCGGACCACTCGCCGTCCCATCGCTGGCCTCCTCGGGTTGCCCCCGCAACGCCACCGCTATTGTAGTCCACCCGGCACACGTCGTCAACGGCGAACTTGGGAAGGACTCTGGCCCTCCCCGCCAAGGGGGGATCTCGTCTCGCTGCCCCAGGCGTCCTGGGCCTGCAAGTCCAGCGCGGGTTGGGGTTTGCAAAGGGCCGGAAGGAGAGGTATACTCTTAGGGTGGAGGACCACCCCGCCTCGCAGCAACCTCAAGTGGCCAGGGCATTTACGGAGCAGAGGTTTTGGCTGGGTTCACCTTCGTCGGCAGGCGGGCGCCGATCGCAGGGTTCCGGGGATTGCTCGAGCGCAGGAAGGGCGAGTTGCTGGTCGTCAGCGGCAAGCCGGGCTGCGGGAAGTCCCACCTCCTGCGCCGCCTGCGCCGCGAGGCCGAGTCCACCGGCAGCCACTTCGTCCAGCTCTGCGACCTGAGCTTCCTGCCGAACGCCGCCTACCGGCACTACGCGATCATAGCCGAGCTCGCAGCCGCGCACGCCGCACGGTCGGAGGGCGAGGACGGGAAGGCCACAGGCCCCGAGCTGCTGCCCGACCCTGAGGCATTCCTGGCGGCCCTGCTGGCCGGGGATCGCCGGCCGCCACAGGAGAAGCTCCTCCAGGTCTTCTCCGCCGCGTCGGGCCACCTCGAGGGCCCGGCGCGTCTGGTGCTGCTGCTGGACCTCGGGCAGGCCGTGGGCGAGGAGGCCTTCCCGCTGGAGTTCCTGGCGCGGCGGCTCCCCGACAAAGTCAAGCTCGTCGCCGCCGTCCCCGGAGTGCCTGGGGGTCTGCGCCAGCTCGACAGCGTCACCGTTGTAGACGGCCTGCCGGACCTGACCGAGGCGGAGGTGGCCGACCTGCTGGCGTTCCACCTGCCCAAGGGCGCGGCCACGGCGGAGCTGGTGCACGCCGTGGCCCAGCGCTATCCGCGCGAGCCGATGGCGGTGGACCTGGCGGCGAAGATCGGGGCCATGTCGCCAAACCCGGCCCAGACCCTGACGGCTCTGCCCACGTCGGTGCCGGAGCTCTGCGAGGCGCTCCTGGCGCAACTGGACCCTGGCCAGCGGGGCCTCGTGGAGGCCATCGCGCGGGTGCCGAGCGGGGTGGACATTGCGTGCCTTCGCGCGGTCACCGAGTTCTCGGACGCCGAGCTGGGCCGCCTGCTGCGCTCGGAGGGGATCCGCAACACGGTGATCACCCAGCGGGGCGCACGGGGGCCGGAGGCGGGGCTGTGCCACGAGCTGCTGGCCGAGGCGGTGCTCGCGGCGTCGCCGAGCGGCCCGGCCGAGACCCGAACGTTCCACCGGCTCGCCGCGGGCTTCTTCCTCTCGCGGCTTCAGCGCGACCCCGCCGACGCCGTGGCCCTGGCGGCCCACGGGCACCATCTGCGCCTGGCAGATGACAAGGGCCTCTTTATCGAGGCCTTCCCGCGGACCTATCGGGCCAAGCACTCGTTCCGCCTCTTCGAGCAGCTCGCCGAGGAGTACAGGCTCCTGCTCCGCTACTGCGACGAGATGGGCGAGACGGCGATCAACCGGCCCGCCTGCCTCGCCAACCTGGGCCGGGTCTACCAGGAGCTCGGGCAATACGACGACGCACTCGCCTGCCACCGCGCGGCGTTGGCCCTCTGCGAGCAGGCGGAGGACCCGGCCGGCCAGGCCGAGCAGCTTGCGAACCTGGCGACGGCCCTCCAGGCGCAAGGCCAGCGTGAGGAGGCCATCGCGCACCTCCAGCGCGCCGTCACCCTCGACCAGGAGACCGGCAACGAGCCCGCCCTCGCCGCCGACCTCAACAACCTCGGCATCCTCCTCCAGCAGGCCGAGCGCTACGACGACGCACTCGCCTGCCACCGCCGAGCGCTCGCCCTCCACCAGCAGACAGGCAATGACCTCGGCTGCGCCAATCAGCTCGCCAACATGGCCGCCATCCACCGCGCCCGCGGCGACCGCGATGCCGCCTGCGAGTGCTATCAGAAGGCATGGGCACTCGACTCCCGCACGGGCAACGTCCTCGCCCAGATCACCGACCTGTGCAACCTCGGACGCCTCTTCGCCGACATGGGCGAGATGGGCAAGGCCATCGCCTCGTACCAGAACGCCATTGACCTCGACCGCCAGGTCGCCGATCGCGAGGCCGAGGCGGCTCATCTGCGGACACTGGCCGACCTGCACGCCCAGACCGGCCAGACCGACGAGGCGCTCGCGCTCCTCGCGCAGGCCCTCGAGCTGGACAGCTCGCTGGGCAACAAAGCCGGCGAAGCCGAGGACCTGGCGGCGCTCGCCCAGGCGCACCGCGCCGCCGGCGCGCTCAACACGGCACGAGAGCACGCCGAGCGCGCCGCCGCCCTCCACGCCGACCTCGGCAACGACGCCGACGAGGCAGCCGCCCGGCGCCTGCTCGACGCCATCGACCGCCAACTCCGCGGCGAGGCCATCGAGGAGGAGGTGCCGCCCGACGAGAAGCCGCCACAGCACGAGCAGGACGAAGCACCGATCCTACAGCGGGCACCCGCCGAGGACCTGTGGGCGAATCTCGAGATCGTGGACGACGATCGCCCCGGCGCCACCGCGCCCACCGCCGAGCCCGCACCAGCAAACGGAACGGACGCGGGCGTTGCCTTCGTCGAGGGCGAGCTGGCGCTCTGCGACAACGGCGCCCCAGCGCCAGAGCCCTCCGACAACGGCCGCGCGGAGGCCCGCACCCCGCTCGCTCCCGCCTCCGAGGTGGAGGACGCGCTCCGCCGCGAGCTCGATGCGGCCCTCAAGCGCGTCGCCGACCTCGAAGCCGAGCTCAAGGAATACAAGGCACTGGTGGACAGCCTCCGCAGCATCGTCGGCGACGTCCCCATCAGGAAGTAGCACCCAGGAGCCGCCCGCCATGTGGCCCTTCCGACGCAAGCCGAAACCCGAGCCGGAGCCGACGCGCCAGCCCCCTCCTGCCCCCTCACGCCCAGGGTCAGGCCGTACCGCCGCCGACGTGCTCCGCCAGCTCGAAGCCGAGGCCCCTGCCGAGCCCCCCTCGCGGCCCGCGCCGACCGGACCGGTGGACCACACACTCGGCCGCGCCCTCCTGGCCGAGGGCCCGGTCACCCGCGAATTCCTCCACAGGCAACTCCACGTCGCCGGCAAGGCCGACAGCTACCTCGGCAAGCTCCTGGCCGGCGCAGGGGCCCCCCCCGAGGCCGACCTCTTCGCCGTCCTCGCCGCCGGCTACGCCATGCCGGAGGTGGACCTCAAGCAGTGCAGGGTCCACGTCCCCACCGCGCGGGCGATCCCGCGCGAGATGGCACTCAAGTACAAGATGGTGCCCATCGAGCGCATTGGCGACCTGCTGTGCGTGGTGTGCAGCGGCGAGCCGAACCCCAAGGGCGTCGAGGCGATCCGCCGCCAGACCGGCGCCAGGGTCAAGATGCTCCGCTGCCCGGCCCATCATCTCCAGATCCTGCTCCGGCGGCTCTACGCCGCCGGCGGCAAGGGCGCCGCCAGGCGGGCCGGCAAGGCGATCGCCGCTGTCCCGATCAGCAGGGAGGACTACAACGAGGCGACGTCTGGCGCGGCGGCCCGTGCCGAGGCGCGCTGGCACTCCCTCTACGCGAGCAGCGGCCCCGTGCGCGCCTCGCGGCTCGCGCGACGCTAGCAGCCCAAGGCGAGGATGCCGCCCATGAGCGTCCTGACGGACACCGCCCTCATCGAGCAGCTCGCCGAGCGGCTTGACATCCCCCGCGCGGAGGCCGCGCGACTCCTCGAGTCCACCGTCGGCGTGCTCAAGGACAACCTCCTCGAGGGCCACGAGCTTGCCCTCCGCGGGTTCCTGTCGCTCCACGTCGTCGAGGAGGCGGCGCGCCTCGTCCAGCTCCCTGGCTCGGCCGCCCGCCTCATCGAGGCGCCGCGCAGGGCCCTCGTCACCCAGCCCCAGGCCCCCTTCGAGCGGGCCATGGCCGAGGCACGCCTCACCCCGATCCTGCTCGTGGTGAGACCCGGCGACGTGTTCGGGCAGGTGCTCGACTATCACTTCGCCGAGGCCGGCTGGCGCGTGGAGCTGGCCCACCAGCCGGCCGCGGCGCTCGATGAGCTGCGCGAAGGCGGCAGCCCGCTCGTCATCCTCGAGGGAGCGCTGCCTGGCGCCGAAGCCCTGCTCGAGCAGCTCAAGCTGGCCCGCGCGACCAGCGCCATCCCTGCGATCGCCTTCTTCCCCCGCGGCGCGAGGCCCGACCGGCCCGACCGCCTGCGGGTTCAGGCCGACTGCGAGCTGGTCGAGCCGTTCGAGTTGGGCGAGTTGCTGGCCGTCGCGGAGCGCGCGCTCGCCCGTTCCGCCGAGGAGCGGCTGCTTTTCGACCATCAGGCCCGCCTCGTCCTCCCTTGCACGCACGCCGCGCTCGACCGCGCGACTGAGCTCACCGGCCGGCTCCTCGCCGCCAGCGGCCTCGACGAGGCCGCGCGCACCGCCTTCCACGCCGCCGTCCGCGAGGCCATCGGCAACGCCGTGCAGCACGGCGGGGGCTTCGACCCCGCGAAGGCTGTCCACGTCGAGTACCTCCTGGACGCACGGCGCGTCACCGTCATCATCGGCGACGAGGGGACCGGCTTCGACCATCGCCGCTTCCTGGCCCGCGCAGCGGACCGCGACCCTGCCGAGGCGGCCCGCCAGCGCCAGGCCGAGGGTGGCCGCGGCGGCCTCGGCATCCTCATGATGGCCCGTGCCGCCGACCGGATCGAGTACAACGAGGCAGGGACCGTCGTCACCCTCACCCGCCTCCTCCAGCCCCGCGCCCCGGCGGCTGCCCGCGACCCGTCGGTCGAGCCGGCCCTGCACGACACCCAGGCATACCTCGACGCTCTCCTCGACTACCTGCCCTGACACGCCTGCCGCCCGCTGTCCCGGTGCCGTTCGCGCCTGGGGAAATGATCTCGGAGTTGTTGAACTCCGAGATCATTTCCCCAGGCCACGCCGCTTGTCATTGTTTGTCACAGGCTGTGGATTTCGGCATGACAGGCGCCTGAGGCTTGCACACCCTGCCCCCTTCGCTTACACTGCTACCATACGCGCCGCCGGGATCCCCGCGGCGCCCTGGGACAGGAGGATCTGCTGCCATGAGACGCCTCTCCGCGTTGCTTGTCGTTGCGTGCGCGCTGCTCGCCCCCTCGGCCGGATGGGCGGTGCAGCCTGTGGACGATGCGATCGGCAAGCTCGTCGCCGCCCTCGAGCAGGCCGCGCCCGAGGAGCTTCAGACCCTCGCCATCTGGGTCTGGCAGGATGGGAAGCTCACGGACCCGGTCCGCCGCGCGTTCCGCGACGACCTCGAGATCGCGCTCATCCAGAGCCCCAGGTTCCAGTACTTCCACCGCGAGCGCTTCCGCCAGATCCTCCGCGAGCGCCAGCTCACGCTCACCCGCCTGCTCGACCCAGCCGCCATGAAGGCCGTCGCCGCTGCGGGCATCAGCGGCTTCCTCTCCATCGAGGTCCGGGACGCCTTCTGCGCGCACCCCGAGCTCGATGGCCACGAGACCCACTGCGTTCTCCTCGCCACCCTCACCGACGCCGCCACCGCCGCCGTCGTGTGGGCCGGGTACATCGAGGGCACCAACCCCGCCGCCCTGCGCTCGCTGCTCGGCACCGTCAAGCCGCAGAACGGCCGGACCCGCTACCGCCAGATCGCCCAGGCCGTCGCCGAGAGCCTGAAGGCCAGCGGCCTCGCCGAGGCCGAGATCAAGACGATCACCCTCTCCCATCCGCCCGAGAAGGCCGATCCCGACGTCGGCATCGGCATCCGCAATCCCGACGAGGCACCCTTCGACCTCGCGGCCTTCCAGGACGAGCTGCTCCTCGCCATCGCCGGCACACAGCCCTACCGCTACGTGGACCCCACGCACATCGCCCGCCTCGTCGCCCAGTGGAAGGCCGACAGCGAGGCCACGGCACAGGCCAACACGCAGGCCCTCGCCAAGTCCTTCGCCCTCGACGGCTATCTCTTCGGCGAGATCCGCAGCGCCGAGGAGAACGCGCTCGAGCTCTCCTTGCGCCTGGTCAGCCTCAAGGACGGCTCGGAGGCCTGGGCAGGGAAGTTCGCTGGCGTGGACGACATCCTGCGCCTCGAGCCGCGGGAGATGCCCCAGCCGCCCGTCCCGCGCGAGGAGCCGCCCGAGCCCGAGGCGCTGACCCTCGAGGACATCGAGCGCCCCCTCAAGCCCCCCATCCCCATGCCCGAGCTCCTGCCCCTGCCCATGGGGCCGGAGCCGCCGCGCCACTTCAACCCCCTCACCGCCCTCCTCTACCTCCCCATCGGCCTGCCCCGCGACGCGCTCGACACCACCTTCCTCCTCGCCGACCGCATCCCGCTCCTCGGCGGCGCCACCTCCGCTCTCTACCGCTACGGCGGCATTGCCCACCTGACCCGCCTCGGCACCCGCAAGGAGTTCGTGGACGACGTGCTCTCCCACGAGGCGCTGGCCTACGGCTCGCTGGCCACAGGCCACGCCTGGTCGCTCCTGCCCAACGCGCGCTCGTGGGTCGCCGACTGGAGCGCGCCGGCCGAGCGCCGCGAGGCCGTCAGGGCCTTCGCCGAGACCCTCGAGAGGACCGCGAAGGAAAACGAGCGGCGCGTCGCCGACTGGCGCAAGGCCGAGGACGCCCGCCAGCAGTACAACACCAACGCCCTGAAGACCCTCCGCGAGCGCAACGCCGCCCAGCGCCGCGCCTGGGAGCAGACCCTCGCCCGCGTCCGCCGCGACAACCAGACCGGCCGGCAGCGCTTCGAGCGCGACAAGCAGGCCGTCGAGGAGCACAACCTGCGCGCCGCACGCATCAACGCCGTCACCGCCAGCGTCTTCAACCTCGTCGAGGCCCTCCAGCCCCGCAAGCCCAGGCCCGCGCCCCGGCCGCGGCCGCGGCCCGTCCCAAAACCCAAGCCGGCCCCAAAGCCCGAGCCGGCCCCAAAGCCCGAGCCGGCCCCAGAGCCCAAGCCGGCCCCAAAGCCTGACCCGGCCCCTAAGCCTGAGCCGGCCCCAAAGCCCGAGCCGGCGCCCAAGCCCAAGCCGGCGCCCGGCCCCGTGCCGGCGCCGCTGCCAGTACCTGCGCCGTGACTGCCATGAGCGCCGCGCCGCGCCTCACCGTCGCCGCCTGCCAGTTTGCCATCGGTGCCGACATCCCGCGCAACGGCGAGACGATCCGGCGGCAGATGCGGGTGGCGGGGCGACGGGGAGCGGAGATCGTGCTGTTCCCGGAGTGCGCGCTGTCGGGCTACGCGGGCGCGCAGTTCGAGAGCTTCGAGGGCTATCCGTGGGAGACGCTCGCCGAGGAGACGGCGCGCGTCCGCGAGCTGGCCGCCGAGCTGGGGGTGTGGACGATCCTCGGCTCGACCCATCGCCAGCGCAAGGGCAAGCCGACCAACTGCCTCTACCTCATCAGCCCCCAGGGCCGCGTCGCCAAGCGCTATGACAAGTGCTTCCTCATGCCCGGTGACCGCGAGCACTACGCCGCGGGCCGCCGCGTGGTGACCCACACCCTCAACGGCGTCAAGTTCGGCCTGCTCATCTGCTTCGATTTCCGCTTCCCCGAGCTCTGGCGCGAGCTGCTGACCCGGCGCTGCCGCCTCGTCTTCTTCGCCTCGTACCTCGCCGGCCCCCGCCGCAACCGCCTGATGGAGCACGTGGCGCCCGCCACCCTGACGACCCGCGCGGCCGAGAACTTCATGCACGTCGTCGCGGCCAACGCCGCGACGGGCCGCCAGTGGGTCAACTCCCGCGTCCACCGCCCCGACGGCGCCGTCGTCGCCCAGGCCCCGTGGCACAAGCCCCACGTCCTCGTCCACACGATCGACCTCGCCGCCGCCGCCGCGCTCTACAATCCGATCGGGGACCTGGCCCTCCGGGCCGCGCGCGGCCAACTCCATTCGTGAGTTGGCTTGGAGCGTGTTGCAGACTGACGCGCGCGCGATGCAGCATGGGAGGGCGAAGCTCCCGCTGAGCCGCGAACAGGGGCAGCGCATGGGAGCGAGACGACCCGTGGCCCTGGGCGGGTGGCGGCTCGGCTGGAGCCTCGCCCTCCCACGCGCCCATCCGGGAACAAGCTCTCACTTCACGCGCGGGGAACCCTTGGCCGAGAGACGTTGGGCAACGGCCTCCATGGCCACTCGGATCCCATGCTCGGTCCAGTGGGTGTCGTCGGGGTAGTAGAGGAGCGGGTCGTCGGGGCCGCTGCGGGCGCGGAAGACGGGGAGCAGGTTGACGGCGAGGACGCCGCGCTCGGCGAGGCGCGCGGCCAGGGCGGTGCAGGCGTCGGGCGTCGGGATGGCGGGGCGTTCGTCGGGCGGGAGCCAGCCGTGATAGACGTGGGCCTTGTCGGGGATGAGCAGGACCACGAGGCGGATGCCGCGGCGTCGGCACTCAGCGGCATAGGTCGCCACGGCGTCTGCCGCCTTCGCCAGCCGCCGCTGCTTCGCCGTGCGCCCGAGCAGGCGGACGCCGCCCCTCAGGAAGAGCGCGGCCCCGCCCCCCGGCCGCTCGCCGACGATCACCTGGTCGGTGATGAGCCGCCCCGCCACGCGCCAGGCCAGCTCGGCGCGGACGGCGTTGGCGTACGCCCGCAGCACCGACCACTTGTCGCGATATGCCTTCCAGAACGCCTTCGTGCTGTCGCGATGGGACTCGGGCAGGCGCACGCGCCGCCACGCCTCCGCCAGCCGCTCGCCACGCGTCGGCCGCGCCGGCGCGACGGGCTGATAGGGCCGCAGCGCCCCCGCGTGCATGTTCCGCTCGATGAAGCCCCAGACGAGCGCCTTCGGCGGTCGCTCGCGGAAGTCGTCTGCCGCGAGGAACGCGCGGATGCCCGTCGTCGGGCCGCGGGCCATGTACGTGTGGTCGTAGACGGGCGCGCCGAGCAGCTCGGCGAGCACACCCGCCGGCGTGTCCTCGTTGGTCAGCCCCTGGTCCATGAATGAGTCGCCCGTGACCACGACGGGGCAGTGGGCGTCGGCCAGCTCCGGGCGGTTGCGGTAGCCCCGGCGGTCGGTCCACACCTCGATGCGGCCGCGCGGCTCGGCGAAGAGGCCCGTGCCGAGACGGAATCCGAGCATCCGCGTCAGGTCACCGCCCTCGTCGCCCGCCACCACGTCGTGGCAGAGCCGCCGATACGGCGTCGGCCGGCCCAGCGGCCGACGGCACGGCGGATACGGATAGGTGAAGGGGTCGAAGAGATGATAGACCTCGACCGCCGCCAGCCCCAGCCACACCACCGCGAAGATCGCCACGAAGGCGGAGGGATTGCCAATTGCCGATTGCCGATTGCCGATTGCCATCGTACCCTGTCCTGTCGGTCCTATAGGTCCTGTCCGTCCCACCCCTCAGAATTGGAAGTAGAGGAACGGCGAGTAGTCGCTGGTCAGCACGCCGTAGAGGCACAGCAGGAAGAGCGGGACGGCCCACAGCGCCGCCCGCACACCCAGCCGAGGCCGCCACGACCACGCGCTCGGCAGCGTCCACGTCGCCACCGCGCAGACGGCGAACGCCGCGATGAATGACGCTTCCCTCGCCGCCGCCGGCAGCCCGCCCAGCCCGTGGGCACCGACCAGCGCCGCGGCGAACGCCCCGGCATGCCCCAGCGACGCCGACCGGAACAGCACCCAGCCTAGCGTCACGAGCAGGAACGTGCCCGCGCACTTCGCTGCCCGCGGCAGGCGCGCCAGCGGGTTCCGCTCGCCCAGCGCCCGCTCGATGCAGAGCAGCAGCCCGTGGTAGCCGCCCCAGAGGACGAACGTCCAGCTTGCCCCGTGCCACAGCCCGCCGAGCAGCATCGTCGCCATCACGTTCACGTGGGTCCGTATCACGCCGCGCCGGTTCCCGCCGAGCGAGAAGTACAGGTAGTCCCGCAGGAACCGCGAGAGCGACATGTGCCAGCGCCGCCAGAAGTCGCGGAACCCTGCCGCCTGGTACGGCACATTGAAGTTCTGTGGGAACTCGAACCCCAGCATGAGCCCGAGACCGATGGCCATATCCGAGTAGCCCGAGAAGTCGAAGTAGAGCTGGAACGCGTAGGCCAGCAGCCCCGTCCAGGCCAGTGCGGCGCCTGGCGGCCCGTGGTCGAAGGCCGCGGCGGCGACCGGCGCCAGCGCGTCGGCCAGCAGCACCTTCTTCCCCAGCCCCAGGGTGAACAGCAGGAGGCCCTGTCCGAGCTTCTCCGCCGTGTGGCTGCGTTCGGCCAGTTGGTCGGCGATCTCGTTGTAGCGGACGATGGGGCCCGCGATGAGCTGGGGGAAGAGCGAGACGTAGCAGGCGAAGTCGATGAGCCGCCGGGTCGGGCGGCAGACCCCGCGGTAGATATCGATCGGGTAGCTCATGCTCTGGAACGTATAGAACGAGATGCCCACCGGCAGCACGACGCCGAGCAGGCCCACCGGCTCGCCTGCCCCGACAGCGCGCGTCACGTCGTTCCACGTCCCCAGCACGAAGTCCGCGTACTTGAAGAAGCCCAGCACCCCCAGGCTGCCCGCCACCGACACCGCCAGCCAGAGGCGTCGTGCCGTTCGTCCCTTCGACCTGTCGATGAGCAGGCCGCCGGCGAAGTTGAGCGCCGTCAGCAGCGCCATCAGCGCCACGCAGTCGATCCGCCACCAGCCGTAGAAGGCATAGCTCGCGAGCGTCAGCCACGGCGCCCGCGCGGCCCGCGGCAGCAGGTAGTAGACCCCCAGCACCAGCGGCAGGAAGACAAGCAGGAACTCGTAGCTGTTGAAGAGCACGGCGGGCCTGACCCTCGGCGCACGGGAATCGCCCCGGCGGGGCTCGACGCCCCATTATGCCCAATCGCCCGCCGTCGGCAAGGCGTCCGCCCGCCTCGCAGGTAGGTCAGCGTACCGTCATGTGTCTCGGACCTGGCCAGGTCCGAGA
>CAZDNN010000101.1:0-3286 GCA_964506385.1 uncultured Planctomycetota bacterium | reverse complement strand
GGTCAGCGTACCGTCATGTGTCTCGGACCTGGCCAGGTCCGAGACACATGCTCTCGGCAGCCGGCAACGGTCGGTCTCCAATGCCTCGACGCCTTGACGCACGCGGCAGCCAGCCGCTAGAATCGATGCGAGACGGGGAGAGAAGGACGGCGATGGCCAGACGGTTCGGACTGTCGCGGGAGGAGCGTGTCCGGCGGAGCAGGGACTTCGACCGGGTGTTCGCCGAGGGTGCGCGGCGGCGGGGACGGCTGCTGACGGTGCGCTGCGCGCCCAACGGCCTGCCTCACGCGCGGCTTGGGGTCGCCATGGGACGGGGCTGGCGTAAGGCCGTGGCCCGCAACCGCGCCAGGCGAGTGGTCCGCGAGGCCTTCCGCACCCGCAAGCACGATATCCCGACAGGCATCGACGTGGTCGTCGTCCCGCGGCCCGCGTGGGGCGAGCCCTCCGTCCACGACGTCGCCGACGAGCTGGTGCGACTGGTCCGCGAGGCGATAGAGGAAGAGGGATGAAGCACATCGCCATCTTCCTCATTCGCTGCTACCAGCGCGTCCTGTCGCCCATCCTGCCGCGCTGCTGCCGATTCCAGCCCACCTGCTCCGCCTACGCCGTCGAGGCTATCGAGAAGAAGGGCTTCGTGCGCGGCTCCCTCAAGGCGGCCTGGCGCATCCTGCGCTGCAACCCCTTCACCCAGGGCGGCTACGACCCCGTCGATCCGCCTGACGATGAACGCGGAGAGGACGCGAGCGGGGACCTCCCCTGATGGGGTCAGCCCCGAGAAGGCGTCACAGAGCACCCCCCTCCGCGCCCTTCTGCACCGTCCTGGCTAGCCCTCTGCCGCCTGTCGCCACGGGTCGCGGCCGAGGATGTCCCCGGTGCTCTTGACGCGGAAGGTCCTCAGCGCGACGCCCTCGATGCGCCCCCAGTCCTTCAGGAACGTCAGGCCTGTGGAGGCTTCCCACTCCCCGATCCCGCGACGCCGCAGGTCCTCGTAGGTGAACTCGTGCTCGGGGTGGTACAGGCGAGCGATCGCCCAGACCCACTGGACGATGGGGAAGTTCTCGGCAAGCTGCGCGTCGTCGGTCTGGATGCATCGCGCAAGGGTCAGGCATCCCACGGATTCGGCGGCGAGCTCGGTGAAGCGCACGAGGGTGGATGCGTCGAATCCCCTTGTCGCGAAGCCCGGGCTCGCCTTGACGCGCTCCACCTGCTCCGCGAAGAGGCGCCAGATCGCCATATGCTTGTTGTGCCAGTAGTCCGCGTTGAGCGGGTTGCTGTCGATGGCCCTGTCGCTACAGGCGATCGAGGCGGGCCAGTCGGCCAGCGCGCCATAGCAGAGTCCCAGCCGGTTCCACGACTCATGGTCCCTGGGCCAGACAGCCGTGAGTCGCTGGTAGCGCTCGGCCGCCTCAGCGGGGCGCGTCATCGCCTCCAGGGCGCGCCCGGCATTGTAGAGCGCGGTGGGGTAGTTAGGGCTCAGGCGGAGCGACTGGTCGGCGCTCGCCAGGGCCTCCTCGCGCCGTCCCTCCCGCAACAGGTCGCGGGCGCGGTCACACGGATCGATGCCGAGAACGCAGCGGAGCCCGACCGACAGGCTGCCCGTAGCCTCGACTTCGAGTCGGAAGGCGGCGCGGCAGTACTCCGCGCAGCTCCCGAACGCGCCGCCCCGAGCCACCCCCTTGAACAACTGGAACGGCCGGTCCTCCCGCACCGCTACCCCGTCGCCGAAGACATACGTCCTGCTGGCACTCGCCGCTGCGAGCTTCGCCCGACGGGTCTCGAGCTGCGCCTCCGTCTCCTCGTACCCGGGGTAGGCCACGCAGATGTCTCGCGTCCACTCGAGCACGTTCCCCGCCATGTCGAGACAGCCGTAGGGGCTTGCGCCGTCGGGGTAGGTGCCGACCGGCTGGGTGTCCTCGGTGGTGTGGTCGATGTTGCCGCAGCCATCTCGGTAGTCGTTGCCCCAGGGCCAGATCCGTCCATCGGCGCCCCGCGCGGCTTTCTCCCATTCGGTCTCGTACGGGACCCGCTTGCCCACCCATTCGGTGTGAGCAACCACATCCTGCCACGGACTGCTAGTCCCTCACCTTGCCGTCCGCCAGGTCCATGAGGACGGTCTTCCGCCCCTTGCACATCTTGCAGCGCCGCTTGTGCCGCGCCCCCGACACGGCGTGGGAATCCACCATCATGGTGCCCGTGCCTTTGCACATCGGGCACGTCTGGCGGCTGTAGATCCGCACCCCGGCCTCGAGCATCTTCAGGAACTCCTCGCGGGTCAGCCCCGAGCCCGGCGGCTCCAGCCGCCGACAGCGCAGCACCTTCCGCTCGGCGCCCGACGCCGTGTCGTCCTCGTAGACCTCCACGCCGGCGAGGTATGCCTTCCACTCCCGACCGCCGACCACCCCCAGCAGGGTCATCCCCTCGATCGCCACCCGCTGGCCGTTCGACATCGTCGCCAGCACCTGCCCGTTGCCGAGCACCCGGATCGCCTTCCCCGCCGCCGCAAACACCTGCCCCGGGCCCCGCTTCGCCGAGCCGACGGGATTCACCTCGTAGGTGTTGTAGTATCGGCCGTCGTAGCAGAGCACCTGGCGGGACGCCAGGCCGTAGGCCTTCCTCAGCCACGGCACCGAGCGTGTCTTCCCGCGATACTCCGTCGGCGTCCACGTCGAGGCCGGCCTGGCTGGGGTCGCAGTTCCGGGCGCGGTCCCCGTCGTCGGCGCTGGCGTTGCCGGCGTGCCCCTTGGCGTCGCCACCGAATGGACCCACTCGGCCACAGGCAGACGCTTCATCCCCTTGGCCGTCTTCACCAGGAAGAAGGGCGCGCCGTCCAGGGACACCTTCCCCAGCAGCCGTCCCTGCACCGCCGCACCCGTCTTCTTGTTGGTGAACTCGTCGGCCGCCGCGACCGCGGCGACCAGGCTCGCCACAACGATCAGCCATCGCCCCATGACACGGCCTCCTTACCCCCCCGCAGGACGCCACTGAGTATGGTCCCGCCTCCGACACTTGTCAAGGCGGCGGAGGGGCGACGCTGAGTGCCAGTCTCTCGTTGCGCGACGCCAGTTGCCATCGTCTTCTTACTTCGGAGGGCAACATTCCCCGCGAAGAGAGATTGCCGTGCCAGCAGCGGGGGCAACCGTGGGGCAGAGGCCCCGAGAGGAGGCAGCCTCTTGTGGCGGGAATGTGACGGCGCCGCAGCCCATAGCGGCCTGGGGGGCCTCCCCCTGCCCTTCGCCCGGCTCCCTCCGAGTCTGGCCCCGGATCTTGGGGACCGTGGCCCGCCCTT
>CAZDNN010000100.1:0-14481 GCA_964506385.1 uncultured Planctomycetota bacterium | reverse complement strand
GCTCCTACCAGGCCCTCGGCGTGGACACGCCGGAGGACTACGCCGCCTTCGTCGCGCGCTGGCGCGACGCCCACCCGCAGTGAGCCTGTGGCGCGGGCGGCCGACCGTTGCATGCCCCGCCGCTGCACCGTATAATGCAACTAGAGGAATGGCGGCACGTTAGGGGCCGGCTATGACGCCCGTTGAGCGATTCGCTCGGTCCGCCCGCTGGCGTCTCGGCGCCGACGCCCTGATGCGTCGGGGCGCGTGGGCGCTGTGCGCTGCGCTCGGCGTCGCCACGGCGCTAGTCGTCGCGGAGCGGCTGCTGGCCGTGGGCGTCGCCGAGGGGGCAGCCGTGGTGCTGCCCCTCGCTGTGATGCTGGCGCTGGCCCTCGGCGTGAGCGTGGCGCGGTGGCCGCGTGAGATGGCCGCTGCGGTGGCCACCGACCAGCGACTGCGCCTGGATGAGCGGCTGTCGAGCGCCTTGGCGGCGGGCGAGGGCGCGATGGCCGACCTCGTCCGGGAGGACGCCGCCCGGCACCTCGATGGCGTCAGCCCCGCCGAGGCATTCCCCCTCCGCTGGCCTGCGGTGGCGCGGCTGGTGCCGCTACTCGGGGCAGCGCTCGTCCTCGCTCTGCTGGTGCCCGAGCTGGACCTGCTCGGCATCGGCGAGGCCCGCAGGCTCGCGGCTGCGCGGGGCGGTGGGCTGGGCGTTGGCGGGCGCCCGGCGCAGGGGACGCGAACCGGCCCAGGCACAGGCCCACGGATCGTGCAGGTGGCCGGAGTTGGTACGGGGACGGCTGTCTCGCCCGACACGCGGCAGCCGGCTGGGCTTGGCCCGGCCAGGCCATCGACGCGGGATGCCGGCGTCGGGGAGCCCCGCGCGAGCGACGCGTTCGTCCGCGAGGCGCCGGCCCTGTCGCCATCGCCGAAGCTGACGGCCCTCGTGGAGGGCCTGGCCGCGGCGCGGGCGGCAGCCGAGGAGGCCATGGCCCGCGACGCCGTGCCGTGGCGCTATCGGGGCGTCGTGCAGCGGTACTTCTCGCCAGACGGAGCATTGGAACGGTGAGCGACGCTCTCGGGCCGTCGGCGGACGCGACTCGGCCGGCGGCCCTTGCTCGTAGAGGACGGCGATGAGCGCAAGTGTGCGGAGGAAGGCCGAGCGGATCGTCCAGCGGCTGGTGGACGCTGGGCACGACGCCCTGTTCGCCGGCGGCTGCGTGCGGGACATGCTCCGGGGCGAGGAGCCCCACGACTACGACGTGGCGACGGACGCGCGGCCGGAGGAGGTCGAGGCGCTCTTCGACCGCACGGTGTCGGTGGGGCGTCAGTTCGGCGTGGTCATCGTCGTCCTCGGAGACGATCAGTTCGAGGTCACCACCTTCCGCGCCGAGGGCGGCTACAGCGATGGCCGCCATCCAGACGAGGTGCGCTACGCCGACGCGAGGGAGGATGCCCTTCGACGCGACTTCACGATCAACGGCCTCTTCTACAACCCGCTGGCCGACGAGGTGATCGACTACGTCGGCGGCGAGGCCGATCTCCAGGCTCGGGTGATCCGAGCCATCGGCGACCCCGCCCAGCGGTTCGCCGAGGACGCGTTGCGCCTGCTGCGCGCCGTGCGCTTCGCCGCGCGATTCGGCTACCGTATCGAGCCTGGAACGATGGCGGCGCTCGAGGCATATGCGGCCGCCATCGCGCAGGTCAGCGGCGAGCGTGTCCGCGACGAGCTCGGCCGCATTCTCACCGGCCCGAACCGCGGGGACGCCCTCGAGCTGCTGCGCGCCACGGGCCTCCTGGCCGCAATCCTCCCCGAGGTGGCGGCCATGGAGGGCTGCGGCCAGCCGGACGAGTTCCACCCCGAAGGCGATGTGCTCACCCACACCCGCCTGTGTCTCGACGCGCTGTCGGACCCGTCGGTGCCGCTGGCCTTCGCGACACTGCTCCACGACGTGGGGAAGCCGCCGACGCGGACGGAGGCGGACCGGGTGCGATTCAACCAGCACGACCGGGTCGGCGCGCAGTTGGCAAGGGCAATCTGTCGGCGCCTGCGCTTCTCGACCGCTGCGACCGAGCACGTGGTGGACCTCGTGGCGCAGCACATGCGGTTCATGGTCGTCCGCCAGATGCGGGAGAGCCGCCTCAAGCGCCTGCTCCGCAGCCCGCATATCGAGGACCACCTGGAGCTCCACCGCGTGGACTGCCTGGCCAGCCACGGCGACCTCGGCAACCACGAGTTCTGCCGCCAACAGCTCGCCGCTCTAGGCGAGGCGGACATTCGGCCGCCCCGGCTCCTCACCGGCGACGACCTCATCGACCTCGGCTACACTCCCGGCCCCCTGTTCTCGCAGATCCTCGAGCGTGTCGAGGACGCCCAGCTCGAAGGCGATGTCCAGACCAGAGACGCGGCCCTCGCTCTCGTCCGCCGCGAGTTCCCCCGCCTTCGCGACACCCGCACCGGGTGAGCTGCCCCATGCCCGCGACGCCTGCCTAGCTTGGTCGCGGGAAGGAGAGTATCTGCTTGCGCGTCGGCATGGACGGCTGGGCACCCTTCCTGGTGACGGAGAGCGCGGCAGCGGCGTTGGCGAGCGCGAGGGCCTCGGCCATGGGGCGGCCCTCGGCGAGGAAGGTGGCGAATGTGCCGACGAAGGCGTCGCCCGCGCCAACCGCATCCACGCTCTTGACCCTGTGGCCTGGGATGAGAAGCGGGTTGGTGGGGTCGTCGAGGACGGCCACGCCGTGCTTGCCGCGGGTCAGGACCACGTGGCCGACGCCCAGGTCCAGGAGCCTCGCGGCGGCAGCGAAGTCGCCGCTGCCGGCGAGCACGTCCATCTCCGTCTCGTTCAGCACCAGGTAGTCCACGCGGCGCAGGAGGGCTTTGGGCAGCGGCCTCGGCGGCGCGGGGGCGGGATTGAGGATGACGGGCACACCGTTCTCGTGGGCGATGGCGACGGCGCGGCGGACGGCGGCCAGAGGCACTTCAAGCTGGACGACGAGGGCGCCGGCCCTGGCAATGGCGTCGGCGGCGCGGTCCACATCGGTGGTGGCCATCCGCAGGTTGGCGCCGAGCGCGACGGAGATCAGGTTCTCGCCCTCGCGATCGACGAGGATCAGGGCGATGCCTGAGGCCGCCTCCGGGTCGCGGGCGATCCAGCGGCAGTCGATGCCCTCGCGGCGGAAGCCGGCGACGGCCTCGTCGCCGAACAGGTCTTGCCCCACTTTGGCGATGAGGGTGACCTTCGCGCCGGCGCGGGCCGCGGCCACCGCCTGGTTCGCGCCCTTGCCGCCGGCGGCCATGTAGAAGTCGCCGCCCACGACGGACTCGCCCGGCCGCGGGAGCCGGGGCGAGCGGATCACCATGTCTGTGTTCGAACTGCCTACGACGGCGACGTGCGGCTTGCTCATAGGGCGCTTCCCTCGGCTGTCTCCACGGGCTCGTCGCCGGAGAGCATAGCAGCGGCTTCGGCGCCGCGCAAGAAGGGCCGGTGAGGGGGATCGGTAAAAGCATGTAAAAGACTGTCAGCACGTCTATCGGCCGTTGCCGGGGGCGGATCGGGGGCGCTATAATGCCGCAGGCACTCTCGAATTGGAGGATTGCCGTGAGCACGACCATCGACCCCACCGATGCGGAACGGGCGGCGCTCGAGGCGCTGCGAGGCGGGCGCGAGCTGCTGGCCGGCGAGATGGCCAAGGTCATCGTCGGGCAGCGAGACGTCGTGGACAAGCTGCTCGTCGCGCTCTTCTGCCAGGGCCACTGCCTCATGATCGGCGTCCCGGGCCTCGCCAAGACCCTGATGGTGAGGACCCTCGCCGATATCCTGGAGCTGGCCTTCAGCCGCATTCAGTTCACCCCCGACCTCATGCCCTC
This sequence comes from uncultured Planctomycetota bacterium, assembly GCA_964506385.1. Taxonomy (GTDB): domain Bacteria; phylum Planctomycetota; class PUPC01; order DSUN01; family DSUN01; genus CAZDNN01. The sequence continues at coordinate 10,634 of CAZDNN010000100.1, read as the reverse complement.
CGACATCATCGGGACGGACATCATCCAGGAGGACCCGCAGTCGGGGGTCCGCAGCTTCCAGTTCATCCACGGCCCCATCTTCGCCAACATGATCCTCGCCGATGAGATCAACCGCACGCCGCCCAAGACCCAGGCCGCGCTGCTCGAGGCCATGCAGGAGCACCGCGTCACCGCCGGCGGCGAGACCCGCGTGCTCGAGGAGCCCTTCTTCGTCATCGCAACCCAGAACCCCATCGAGCAGGAAGGCACGTACCCGCTCCCTGAGGCGCAACTCGACCGCTTCATGTTCAACATCCAGGTCGGCTACCCCTCGACGGACGAGGAGGTGGACATCGTGCTGCGCACCACCAGCGGCGAGGAGCCGGCGCTCGACCGGGTGCTCACGGCGCAGCAGGTGCAGGAGATCCAGCGGGTCGTGCGGCGGGTGCCCGTGTCGGAGGCGGTGGTACGGTACGCCGTGGAGTTCGTGGCCGCGACGCGCCCCGACGCCGATGGGGCGCCCGACTTCGTGCGGCGCTACGTCCGCTGGGGCGCGGGGCCGCGCGCCTCGCAGTACCTCATCCTGGGCGGCAAGGCGCGGAGCCTCCTGCGGGGCGAGTACTGCGTGGACTACAAGGACGTGCGCGCCATTGCCCACGAGGTGCTCGTCCACCGCATCGTCACCAACTTCCAGGCCGAGGCCGACGGGGTGAAGCCCGAGCAGCTCGTGGACAAGCTCCTCGAGGCCGTCCCCCCGCCGAGGTAAGAGATCGAGGGCAAGAGCGTGGCCACAACCGGCAATCGGCAAGCGCCTCCGCCGAAGCGGCTTCGTCGCTCTCGCGAAGGCGGATCGGCAGTCGGCAATGGCAGCGGCCGGATCTCCGACCGCGACTTCCTCGACCCCGCCGTCATCGCCCAGGTGAGCGATCTCGAGCTCGTGGCGAAGTTCATCGTCGAGGGCTTCCTGCTCGGCCTCCACCGCAGCCCGTACCAGGGCTTCAGCGTCGAGTTCTCCTCCTACCGCAAGTACTGCGAGGGCGACAGCCTGCGGTTCGTGGACTGGAAGCTCTTCGGCCGCACCGACCGCTTCTACATCAAGCAGTTCGAGGAAACCACCAACCTGGCCTGCTACGTGCTGCTGGACATCAGTGCGTCGATGAGCCTGGGCGACGAGCACATCACGAAGTTCCGCTACGCCGCCTCCCTCGCAGCGGCGCTCACCTATCTGATGCTCCACCAGGGCGACGCCGCCGGCCTCGTGGCCTTCGACAGCGAGGGCGTGCAGTACACGCCGCCACGGCGGCAGACCCTCCAGCTCAACCGCGTGCTGGCGAGCCTCAGCGGGCTGGCGCCCACGAAGGCCACGGAGTTCCGCAGCGGCCTGCGCGAGGTGGCCGAGAGGCTCCACCGCCGCGGCCTCGTCGTGCTGATCTCCGACCTCATGGCGGAGCCCGAAGAGATCCTCGACGTGCTCCGCTACTTCCGATACAAGAAGCACGAGGTCGTCGTCTTCCAGATCCTCAGCGCCATGGAGCTCGATTTCCCGTTCCGCGACCAGCACGAGTTCATCGACGTCGAGACCGGCGACAAGCTCATCACTCAGGCGAGCCTCATTCGCCAGGACTACCTCGATGCGCTCGAGGCGCATAACCGCCATCTGCGGGAGAGCTGCCTGGCGATGGACGTGGACTTTGTGCCCCTGGGCCTCAGCGACTGGCTCGGCGCGGCGCTGATGGCCTACCTGACCAAGCGGAGCGTGGGTGGCTGATGGGTGGCCTGACATTCCTCTATCCCGTCTTCCTCGCCGGGCTCGCCGCCCTGTCCGTGCCGATCATCCTGCACCTGATCTTCAAGTTCCGCCGCCGGCCCGTGGTGTTCCCCACGCTGCGGTTCCTGCGGGTCACGACACAGAAGAACGCGCGGCGGCTGCGGCTCAAGGAGCTCCTGCTGCTGGCCCTGCGTCTGCTGATCTTCGCGCTTCTCGCCCTGGCGTTCGCCCGGCCCTACTTCCGCTCGGGCGAGGCCGAGGCAGCCGCAGGCGGCGATCGGCGGACGGACGTGGTCCTGGTGCTCGACGACTCCTACAGCATGAGCCGCGAGGCGGGGAAGCGGAGCCTCTTCGAGGAGGCGAAGGCACGGGCGGCGGACCGTCTGGGGGCGCTGCACTCAGGGGATCGGGCGGCGCTGATCGTCACGTCGGAGGGCGCGACGCCGCGGGTCGCGCTCACGCCGAACTTCGGGAGCGTGACCGAGGCACTCCGCGGCACCGAGGTAACGGCATCGTCGAGCGGCTACTACGCCGCGGTAAGCGCCGCCGCTCGGATGCTGGGGGGCTCCCAGGCCGAGCGGCGGACGATCCTCCTGCTCGGCGACGTACAGCGGACGGCCTGGGAGAGCCTGGCGCCGCTCGCCACGAAGGGCCTCCCGAAGGGCGTGCGGCTCGAAGTCGAGCGGCTCGGCAGGCCGGACGACGGCAACGTCGCAATCGCCGACGTGCGGCTGCCGCGTGCGACCTTCACGGCCGGGCGGCCCATCGAGATCGTCGCCAAGGTGGCGGCGTACGGCGCCCGCAAGTGGAAGGAGACCACCGCCGCGCTGGTGGTGAACGGCAAGCAGGTGGACCGCCGCTCCCTCGAGCTCGTCGGCACCGTGGGGCAGGCGAAGCTCTCCTTCACCCTGGCGAAGCGGGAGGACGTGGCAGGCCACGTCGAGATCGACTGCCCCGACGGCCTGGCACTCGACAATCGCTTCTACTTCGCCCAGCGTCTCGGCGACCCCGTGCGTGTGCTCTGCGTCGAGGAGGACGTCGAGCGGCCCGCCTACGCCCAGGAGAGCTACTACCTTCGCAAGGCACTCCGCCCTGCGCCCGAGGGCAAGGAGGAGGAGAGCCCCGATACGGGCATCGAGCCAACGGCTGTGAGCGTCCGCGACCTCGAGCCCCGCGCGATCGAGGCGGCCGACATCATCATGCTGGTGGACGTGGCGGGGTTGAGCGGCGCGCAGCTCGAAGCCGTCGAGGAGCGGGTGCGCGACGGCGGCGGCCTCGTGGTGTTCCTGGGCGACAGGGTGAACGAGCAGTTCTACAACGAGCGGCTGGCGGCGTCGGGCAAGGGCGTGCTGCCGGCGGGGCTGACGAGCCCGTGGGGTGAAGGGCGGGAGAGCGACTCGTGGTGGCGGCTGGGCGCGGTGGACGCGGCGCATCCCGTGACGCGCCTCTTCGGCGCGCGGGGCGCGGCCAGCCTGGAGTCGGTGCGCTTCTATCGCGCCTACGGGCTCGAGGTGCCCGACGCGGCGACGGTGCTCGCGCGGTTCGACGACGGGCGGCCGGCGCTGGTGGAGCGGAGGATCGGGAAGGGCAAGGTGCTGCTCTTCGCGAGCAGCGCGGACGTGGCGTGGTGCGACTTCCCGAAGCGGAAGGTCTACGTGCCCTTCGTCCACCAGATGGTCCGCTACCTGTCGCCGAAGCGACTGGGCAAAGCAGCGCAGGCGCGGGTGGGCGAGCCGCTCTCGGCGCCTGAGGAGTGGGCTGGCGAGGCCTGGTCCGTCACCGGCCCCGACGGCGCGGCGCGCGGGTTGGAGCCAGGCGAGGCGCATGTGGCGGCGGAGCCGGGGCTTTACCTGATGCGCAGGGGCGACGAGCGGCGCCGCATTGCTGTGAACCTCGCGACCCGCGAGTCGAACATCGAGGCGGCCGACGAGGCCGAGGTGGCGCGCTTGCTCGAATCCCTTGGATCGAGCACCGCCCGCCGCAGCCCCGCCGACGACCTGCCGTCCGAGGAGCGCGCACGCCAGTCGCCGCTGTGGCGCTACCTGTTGGCCGCGGCCCTGGTGTTGATGCTGGCGGAGCTGGCGGTGGGGAATCTGGCCTACCGGGTGTGAGCGGCCGTTCCCATTTGCAGTCTGGGATTTCCGACTTGCGATTGCACGGCGCGGGCTAGACGCAGCGGTGCAAGAGCCCCGCCGTCTCCTCGACCCCCATCATCAGGTTCATGTTCTGCACGGCCATGCCGCAGGCGCCCTTGATGACGTTGTCGAGGGCGGAGACGGCGACGAGGGTGCGGGTGCGGGGGTCCACGGCGGCGGAGAAGTCGCAGTAGTTGGTGCGGGCCACGTGGGCGAGCTCGACGCTGCCGGGGTCGTCCACGATGCGGACGAAGGGCTCGCCGTCGTAGCGTTCGCGCCAGAGGGTGAGGACGTCGGCCGATGTGGCCTCGCGGGTGAGGCGGGCGAAGCTGGTGGTGAGGATGCCGCGATCGACGGGGATGAGGTGGGGGATGAAGACGACGGTGGCGGCCCGGCCGGCCGCGGCGGCCAGCTCCTGCTCCATCTCCGGCGCGTGGCGGTGGGTGATGAGGCCGTAGGCGCGGGCGTTCTCGTCGCAGTCGAGGAACAGGTTGCGGGCCTTCGCGCTGTGCTGCTTGCCGGCGCCGGAGAGGCCTGAGTATGCGTCCACGATGATGCCGTCGGGCTCGATGAGGCCCTCGGCGAGCAGCGGGGCGAGAGGCAGGATGGCGCCTGTGGGATAGCAGCCCGGGTTGCCGACGAGGCGGGCAGCCTTGATCTGGCCGCGGTAGAGCTCTGGCAGGCCGAAGACGGCCTCGGCGAGCAGCTCGGGGCAGGTGTGCTTGTTGCCGTAGGCGGCCTCGTAGGCGGCGGGGTCGCGGAAGCGGAACTCGCCGCCGTGGTCGATGACCTTGAGGCCCGCGTCGAGCAGCTTCGGCGTCCACGCCATCGACTCGGGGCCTTTCTTGGCCATGAAGACGATGTCGCACTCGGCGGCGAGGGCCTCGAGCTCGGGCTCGCGGCAGGGGGCGTCGAGCTGGCCGCGGAGGACGGGCAGCACCTCGTCGATGCGCTGGCCCGCGGCGTGGTCGGAGCCGAGGAATGCGAGCTCGGCGTCGGGGTGGCCGAGCAGGATGCGGATGAGCGCCTCGCCGACGGCGCCCGTCGCGCCGATGATGCCGATGCGGATCATATGGGCTCCCTCGCCTCCATGGGGGCTGGAATGCGCATCAGTCGTATCGTGTGAGCTGCTCGATGGCGCTGCGGCCGGCGCCGTGGACGATGCGCTCGGTGACGGCGACGGCGGCAAGGACGAAGACGAAGGGGATGGCGATCCCGCGGACGATCGTTTCGGTGAACAACCCGACGAGGGCGAAGCCGAGGATGCCGCCCACGGCGCCCAGCGCCGTGCCGAGCGCCAGCTCGCTGCGGGCCGCGCGATACAGCCGCTCGGCGCGATGCAGGAACGTGCCGACCAGCCACGCCAGCGTCAGGAACCCGAGCAGGCCGGTCTGGACGAACGTCATCAGCCACTGGCAGTGAGTGAAGGGCTCGGGAGCGGCGATGTTGAAGACCTCCGGCTCGTCCGTGCGGTACTGGAGGCGCCCGCCCATGAAGGGCTTGATGGCCTCGTGGTACGGCACGATGCCCCGGCCGAACAGCGCGGCCCACGCCCCGTCGAAGAGGCCGCGGACGCAGAGGACGGCGGCGTGCCAGCGCTGGTAGCGGACGGCAAGCTGCGGACGGTCGAGCGCGTAGCTGGCGCGCTCCTGCTGCGAGACATCGGCTCCCACGGTGCGAGCGACCTCGACATAGAGATCCACCTCGCTGCCGAGAAGATCGCGCCGTTCGCCGAGCAGGCGCAGCAGGCGGGCAGCGTCGAGGGGGCGCGGCTGAGGCATGATCAGCTCGCCGCTCTTGTCGGCAGGGATCCTGCGCGTCGGGTGGAGCAGCTCGCGGGCGCGGGCCACGAGCTGGGCGTCGCTGAGCAGGAAGTTGTCGTCCACCTTGACGGCCACGGAGCTGAAGAGCGCGTCGGTGTGGTGGGCCCGCGGCAGGACCCGCGGCCCGAACAGCAGCGCGAGGCACAGGACGACGCCGTAGGGGATAAATGCCCGTTGCCCCATGAGCGCGCTCAGCGCCCCGAGCACGATGAGCGTGACCAGCACGGCCCCGCCCGACAGGTTGACGGCCAGCCCACCCACCACAATGGCCAGCAGCGGGATGCGCCAGCGCCACCGCCGCGCGTGGAGCGCGATGCCGTAGAGCATGGGCAGCGCGATGGCCAGGAAAGCGCCCAGCAGGTTGCGGTTCGCATAGCTCCCGCGCACGTCGAAGGGCGACTGCACGGCGAGGTAGTGGATGCCGGCCCAAACGACGACGCCGGCCGTGGTGAGGGCGAAGGCGGCGAGCATGGGGCGCAGGTCGCGGGTCTCCGCGATGTTGACGAAGACGAAGTAGGCGGCGAGGAAGTACTCGATGAGTTGGAGCGGCTCCTTGACGGCATCGAGCCCCAGCGGCGACGTGCGGGCGAGGGCGACGAAGGCGACGGCGACGAAGGCGAAGGCCGGCAGCGGCGGCAGCCGCATCCCGCGGAAGCGGCGGGCGAGGACGTGGAGCGCCGCGCCGACCAGCGCGACGGCGAGCACCACGTCGGCGATGGTCACCGGCACCCGGGCGCTGCCGAGGGGCACGCGGAACTCGACCTGGCTGCACATGACCACGATGAGCAACAGGACGAGGCCGAGGCACACAGTGCGAAGGCTAAGCGTCAGCTTCACCCGAGGGTTCCTTCCCGGCAGCGGGCGTGCGAGTGTGTCGGGGCGGCGCGGCATCGAGGGCCTGCAGGTGGTCGTGGGCCTCGACGTCCCACTTGCCTTCGTCGTCGAAGCGGATGCAGCGGAGCAGGGCGCGTCGGGCTTTGCGGACGTGCCCCGAGGCGGCGTAGACGACGCCGAGGTGGTAGAGAGCGTCGGGGTCGCGGTCGTTGATGCGGAGGGCGGCGTGGAGGGCGTGGGCCGCGGCCGCCAGGTCGTCCCTCAGGTAGGCGACCAGGCCGTTGCGTATCAGGGCGGTCGCCTCGTCCGCGCGCGACACGATCCGGCGGCGTCGGAGCGCCAGGCGCGCGGTGTCGGCGAGGGCGATGAGCCACAGGGCGCCAGCGAATGCGAGTGAGACGGTCCGCATCAGGCCCGGCTCGACCGGGGCCACGTTGGCCGGGAGAATGCGGAGCGCCTGGCTGTAGAGGTAGCCATCCACGGCGAATCCGAACAGGAAGAAGACGATCAGCCCTCGTGTTGTCCGGCCCGCGGCGACGTGGCCCATGCCAGGGATGACGGCGGAGAGGAGGACAGGCATGGCAAGGGCGATCTTCACGGTGTCGCTATTCTACCCGATCGGTCTGCATTCCGCGACGGCGAGGTCCATCGGCAGGGTGACGCCTAGTGGTACGGCGTGCGGACGTTGAACTGCTCGCCGAGCCGCTTGGTTTCGGCCTTGAGGGCGTCGGTCTCGCCGAGGCGCGCCATGTCGGAGACGATGTGGTGGATCTTGCGTCGCGCCCATTCGCGGGCGATGGCCCGCTTGGCGGAGTCCGGTGCCCCAGGGGTGTGGCTGTAGCTGAGTTGGCGACGCGCGTATGGGTTCTTGCCCTGAAGGCGGATCGTGACGTTCTCGCCGGGCTTGCAGCGTCCGTAGATCACGATGGGGTGGTCGGCATAGAGGTTGGGCAGGAAGCTGGGATATGTCTCGGCGACGTCGAGGTTGGTGTAGTCGAGGCGGAGCCGCATGAGCACGGGGTTGTCGTAGGAGCGGAAGAGGTCGGCCTGCTGCTGTGCCGCGCGGTCGGCGTCGTCGCAGAAGACGGGCTCGCCGCGGGAGCGGTAGGCCAGTAGGTCGAGCAGGTAGCGGTTGCCGCCGCGGCCGGCGTCGAAGGGGAAGATGGCGAAGTTGGGGCGGGCGTAGGCGCCGATCTCGTTGACGATGCGGCGGGCGTCGCGGATGCCCGAGGTCGAGCGCCCGTCGCTGATGAAAAAGATGTTCGTCGGGCGGTTGCGGATGGCCTGCTGGGCCACGTCGCGGACCACGGCTCGCAGAACGCGGTAGACATCGGTCTTCGTCTGGCCCGGGATGCGGTCAATGAAGCCTTCGGCGGCCTGTAGGCGGTCGGCCGTCGGCTCGACGAAGTCTGGGAAGAGCTTGCGCGGCTCCTCGCTGAAGACGACGACGTTGAAGCGGTCGGTCCGCCGCAGGGTCTTGAGGTATGCGACGACGGCCTGGCGGGTCATGCGGATCTCGCTGCTGCGCATCGACAGGGAGACGTCGCACAGGAAGATGACGTCCTTGGGGATGACGGGGAGCTGGTCGCGCCTGGCCACGGCAATCTCGAGGCGGAAGTAGGCGTGCGTGTCGCCCGGCTCGGCGTACATGTCGAACTTCACGGTCACCTCGTCCGCCTGGAAGGGGATCACCGGTGCCTCGGCCTCGGGCTCCTCCTGGTATTTCGGCGCCTCGCTGATGATGACCTTGGGGATCTCGGGCGGGCGGCCGGCCACGTCGTCTTCCAGCGGGATGATGATGCCTGGCGTAGGCTTGCCGCCGAGCTCGACGGGGCTGGCCGCGGGGGAGACGGAGGGCGGAGCGAGTGTGCCGACGTGGGCCTCGGCGGCGGGCCGGGTGGGGCTGACCGCGGCGAGATCGAGGCTCACGGGGGGCGGCTTCGGCAGGCCGGGCGTGCCGCTCGTGAGCTGGCGGGTGCCCCTGTCCGACGTGCCGACCCCTTCGGCGACTGGCGTGCCGACGGGGGCCTCGCGGCCGAGGTATGCCTCGGACTGCCCTACGTCCACGGCCGGGCCTCTGTGGTGGAGCACGATCTGTTCGGTGTCGGGCGGCCGCGTGTCGCTGGGGCCGATGGTGGGTGGCGTGAGGTCCTCGTGCGGGCCGAGCTCGAGCTCGCCGCGGAGGGCCTCTGGCGCGGAGAGGGTCTCGACGTCGGGCTCGACGGTGCTGGGATCGACGGAGGGCGGCGGGGCGTCGGTGGTGGAGGACGTGATGTCGGGAGGGGCCGTGGTCAGCAGGCTCTCGTCGATGCGGAACCAGCGGGTGACCGAGGAGCGGAAGCCCTCGACATCGAGGATGCGTACGCCGCCGACATAGTACATCAGCAGGACGTGGACGAAGAGCGAGACGGCCAGCGATGTGAGCACCCAACTGCTGACGTCGTGGCGGCGCCGGGGTATGTGCACGGCAACCATGGTCTCACCTCCTGCGGGGTCTCTCCACGAGGCCGCTACTTCTTGTTGGGCGCCCCCTTGCCCGCGTTGCCGGCATCAGGAAGCTCCTCGAGGGTTTTCCCGTCGTCCTCCAGCCGCACGCCGAAGTTCGCCAGCTCCTGGAGCAGTTTCTTGGCCCAGGAGCTCTCGGGGTGGATGCGGAGGAGTCGCTGCCAGATGGCGATGGCGGCCTCGACGTCCTCGAGGTGCCACGTGGCGACGCCTGCTTTGTAGAGTGCCTCGGCCGCCTCGTCGCCGGCCGCCAGGTAGCCGACCCGGAGGAGATAGGTGCGGGCGAACTCCCATCGCTTGGCGTCGTAGGCCATCCGTCCGAGCTGGAGTTGACACTTGAGGATGAGGGCGTCGCGCTTGCCCGCTTCGCGGACGATGTGCGGCGCCAGCTTCTCGACCTTCTGGTACCACTCCCACGCCTCGTCTGTCTTCCCGAGGCCCTTGAGGGCCTCGGCCAGGCCGAAGGCGGCCCAGATGTAGAAGGGGTGCGCGTCGAACTCGCCGGTGAAGCGGCGGAAGTACTTGACCGCCCGCGCGTAGTCCGGCTTCTCGAGGGCGAGTGCGAGCTGGCCGAGCCAGTAGACGATCGCCGCGTCCGCTTCCTTCGGGTACCGCTCGATCAGCGCCTCGTAGGCGCAGATGGCCTGGGGGTACTTGCCCTGCTCGCGGAAGACCTCCGCCGCCCACAGGTACTCCTTCGGCCCAGCCATCTGGTCGGGATGCTTGTCCATGATCTCGAGGAAGATCCCTGCGGCTGCGAGGAAGTGTGTCTTCGCCTCGTCCGGCTGCTTGGCCTCGAGGAGCTTCTTGCCGAGGCGATTGTGGGTGTGGGCGAGCTGGTAGCGGGAGCGGATCTGGTAGCGGCCCGGGATGTTGGCGGCGAGGTCGAAGAGCTGGGCGGCGACCTCGAACTGCTGCTTGCGCTCGCTGTGGTACCAGGCCAGGAAGTAGAGCACGTCGCCCTTGTGCTTCCCCTCGGGGTAGGTCTCGAAGTACTGCCGGAAGGTGGCGTACATGTGGTCGAATTGGGCGGTCTCGAACTCGCAGGCGCCCTTGCGATAGAGGAACTCCTCGGCCTTCTTCGGCTCGTCCTTCGCGAAGCGCTTGGCGAAGGCGCCGTAGCGCTCGGCCGCCTTGCCATACTTGCCCAGCCGCCCCCAGAGCTCGGCGGCGCGGTCGAGCGCCTCCTTGTAGTGCTTCCCCTGGTCCAGGAACCTGGTCAGGTACGCATCGTATGCGGCGGCCGCCGGCTCAGCCTGCTGGAGCAGGTCCAGGCAGACGGCGACCTTGTAGACCGCCTCCTCGGCGTGGGGGTTGGCGGGGGGGACCTTCTTGTAGTGTCCGACGGCGCGCGCGTAGTCCTTGAGCCAGTAGGCGCCCTCGGCACGAAAGTAGTGGACGTGGGGGACGTGGCGGCTCTTGGGGAACTCGGCGAGGAAGGCGTCGGCAGCGGCCGCGATGGCCTTGGCGTGTGGCTCCCCCTGGCGGTAGGTAGCGTAGCAGAGGCCCAAGGCCGCGGCCTCGCGGGCCGGATGCTCCTTGCCCTTGTCGCGGCCCAGCAGGTCGCGGAAGAACTTCTCGGCCTCGGCG
>CAZDNN010000099.1:0-14555 GCA_964506385.1 uncultured Planctomycetota bacterium | reverse complement strand
CGGTCATCACCGGGATGATGTTGAAGGTCTGGAAGATGTAGCCGATCTTGCGGCACCGCAGCCACGCCAGCTCGTAGGCGTCGAGCTGCGCCACGTCCACCTCCTCGATATAGACCTTGCCGTCCGTCGGCTTGTCGAGCCCGCCGATCATGTTGAAGAGGGTGGACTTGCCGGAGCCGGACGGGCCCATGATCGAGATGTACTCACCGGCCTTTATCTCGAGGTCAACGCCGCGAAGGGCGTGCACCTCGACCTTGCCCATCTTGTAGATCTTGGTGACGTCGCGGGTCCGGACGATCGTCTGCTCCATCGTGGCTCTCCGCAGGTTACTCTTCGACTCGCATGGCCTCGACCGGCTCCATCCGCGCGGCCTTCTGGGCCGGGAAGATCGCGGCGCCGATCGACAGGATCAGGCCGACGAACGCGGCGAGCACGCCGGCCACGAAGATGTTGCCGAAAGGGTAATAGGTGGCCGTCGGCCAGCCGTAGACGGTGAGCTGGCGAATGCTCGACAACAGCATCCCCAGGAGGATGCCGACGAGGGTCCCGATGAAGCCGAGGGCGGACGACTCGAGGAGGAAGAGCTTCACGATGAAGCCGTCGAGCGCGCCCAGGCACTTCATGGTGCCGATCTCGCGGAACCGCTCCTGGACGGTCATGAACATGGCGTTGGCAATGCCCACCAGGCAGACGAGCAGGGCGAGGATCGCGAGCCAGGAGTCGGTGGGGGTCATCTGGGCGATGAACGCGAAGAGGCCGCCGGTGCCCCGCTCCACGCGCGTGGTCTCGCCACCAGCCTCCTGCTCGGCGTCTACCTGGATGGCGCCTTCCCGCTGGAGGTCAGCATCGACCTCGGCCTTGATGGAGTCGAGCTTGCGGCGGAGATCCTTGAGATACTCGACAAGCAGGGCCGGCTGGTTCTCGGGCTGCGCCTTGGCCTGGAGCTCGGCGATCTCGGTCTGGAGCTTCTTCCTGTCGTCGGCGGAGGTCGTCCGCTCGTCGCGCAGCTCCTCCTTCTCCTCGATCAGGTCGGCATTCCACGCCAGGGCATCGTTGAGGTAGCGGGGGAACTGGGCGCGCAGGGTATCGAGAGCGGCGGCGCCCGACTGGGCGTCGAGGATGGTGCGGACCTCGTCGAGGGCGACCTTCACGGTGCGGACGCTGCGCCGGGGGCCGCTCTTGAGAGCGGCGGTGATGCCCGTGGAGGTCCAGATCGACATGAGGAAGGCGATGGCGAGGACGATGCTGCTCATCGTGATCATGGACCGCCAGAAGCGCACCCTGATGCTCTTGGCGGCGATCTCGATGGCCTTGCTCCAGGGCAGGACGATCTGCTTGCCGATGCGGCCCTGGGCGGCGTCAGGGGGTTGGGGCATAGGGGGCCTCTCTGTCGGCTATGTGGAGCCCTTGGGCGAGGGCCTGTCCTTGGTCGCTCTCGGCACCGCGACGGCGATGAGGCGCCGCTTGGCCAGGGTGCGCAGGTAAGCGACGACTGAGACCTCGGCCTCCTTGCGGTGCAGCTTGTACCGCGCGGCCAGGGCGCGGATGATCTCACGGACCGAGTGGTTACCGTCGCAGAGGCGCCAGACGAAACTGCCGATCTCGTCGAGGGTCAGGCGCCGCTTCTTCGGCACATAGAAGACGCGGGCGGCGGCACGCACCCACCAGTCCTCCCGCCGCGGGATCAGCAACCGCACGTTCCCGTCGTCGGCCTCGTCTTCCTCGACCGCCTGGTTGCGGACGGGGATGGAGCCCAACGACTGCTCTCGCGACAGCGGCTTCTGGCGGCGAAACAAGGCCAACGCGCGCCGTGACCCCTTCCTGCAATCAGTGCGACCCCACAGTGTCCACCACCGTCGCCGCGATCTCCTCGAGCTGCGGATCCTCCACCGTGCGCGTCGAGAGCCGCACGGCGAGAATCTTGTCCGCCTCCACGTCGTGCCACGCCAGTGCGCGCAGCCGCCGCTTGCGGCGGAACAGCCCGAAGGGTCGGGCCGTCAGCTTCATTACGCCCTCGCAGCGGACGGCCGGACACCCCTGGTAGTCACTCTCCTGCGTCTCGATTCGGAACTTCCGCACGGCCTTGCGGTACGTGCGGCGGAACCACGTGTCGAGCGTCGTGTCCCGCAGGACCATCTCGGCGAGGCTGAACCGCGTCACCTCGAGCTCGTCGTCGCCATTGGCGAAGAGGAACTGAAGGCATCCGGTCCTCAGGCCGCTGGTGTCGAGCCGCCAGTCGTCCCCGACGAGGAAGCGGAAGCCAAAGGCGCTCCACTCCATCTTCCCGTCCCGCGGCCCCGTCGTCAGGCTGGCGAACATACGCCGTGCCAGCTTGCGATGCTCGCGGCCCTCCTCGAAGAACACCCGCAGATGCACCACGCGGCGGGTGGTGGGGCAGACCGCGAGCAGGCTGTGGGCGCTGAAGACGCCCCGCCAGGTGAACACCTCGTGGTCCACGTCGCCAAGCTGCTTGACGCAACGGTCCCGCTCGATCTGCGGGTCGGGGTCCTGGCGGCGGGTCTTCTTGCGGACCTGCCTGATATAGCTGTCAACGAACTTGGAGGCCGGGGCGACGCGCCGGCGTGCGGTCTCCCACCGCAGCTCCGCGCGCACCTCGGTCTCGTCCTCGATGCGCACATAGCCGTTGGCGAAGTCGCCCTCCAGCCGGCCCGGGCACCAGTCCTCCGGCATGTCGAAGGCGACCCCGTGCCAGCCGAAGCGCCCCCACTCGACTGGTCCTTTCATGGCCCTCACTGCTCGAGTGGTAGCCTCCGGTCGCATACGAATCTACCAGAGCGGCACCGGTTTGTCAACTCAGTTGACCCCGCGCGGCGGCTGCCCTATAATGCAGGCGTAAGTCTCTGCCGCGCCAGCTCTTTCACCCCTGCCGGAAGGTTGCTCCATGATCGTCGGGGTGCCCAGGGAGATCAAGCCGGACGAGTATCGGGTGGCCTTGATCCCCGTGGGGGCCGAGGAGCTGCGGAAGCGGGGACACCGCGTGCTGGTCGAGCGCGGCGCGGGGGAGGGCAGCGGGATCGACGACGGGCTCTATGCCGAGCACGGCGCCGAGATCGTCGAGAGGTCGGAAGATGTCTTCGCCGAGGCCGACCTGGTGGTGAAGGTCAAGGAGCCGCTGCCACAGGAGTATGGCCGGCTGCGGCGCGGGCAGACGGTGTTCACCTACTTCCACTTCGCGGCGTCCCGCGAGCTGACGGAGGCGATGCTGGCCGCGGAGATAGTGGCCATCGCCTACGAGACCCTCCGCACCCCCGACGGCCACCTGCCGCTGCTGACCCCCATGAGCGAGGTGGCGGGCAAGATGGCGGTCCAGGAGGGGGCGAAGTACCTCGAGCGCCCGATGATGGGGCGAGGCATCCTGCTGGGCGGCGTCCCAGGGGTAGAGCCCGCCAAGGTGCTGATCCTCGGCGGCGGCACGGTGGGCGCCAACGCGGCGAGGGTCGCGGCGGGGCTCGGCGCCCGGGTATTCGTCCTGGACATCGCTCTCGAGCGGCTCCGCTACCTCGACGAGGTCATGCCCGCCAACGTGACGACGCTCTACTGCGACGCCCACACCCTCCGCGAGAAGATCCGCCGCGCCGACCTCGTCATCGGCGCCGTCCTCGTTCGGGGCGCCAAGGCCCCCGTCCTGGTCACGGAGGACATGGTGAAGACGATGCAGCCCGGGGCGGTGATTGTGGATGTCTCGGTCGATCAGGGCGGCTGCATCGAGACCATCGAGCCAACGACCCACCACGACCCCGTCCGCGTCAAGCACGGCGTCGTCCACTACGGCGTGACGAACATGCCGGGCGCCGTCGGGCGCACCTCCACCTACGCCCTCACCAATGCCACCCTGCCCTACCTGCTGGAGATCGCCGACAAAGGCTACGCGCGCGCCTGCGCCGACAACCCCGCCATCCGCGCCGGGCTCAATATGGTACGCGGCAGCCTCACCAACCACGCCGTCGCCGACACCTTCGGCCTCCCCTGCTGCGACGGATAGCCCCCGCCCAGTCCTGCTACCGCCCTGCGCCGGTTGCCCGGAACGGGCTGCGGCGGGCCTCGAGCCGCTGGCCGGCGGCGACGAAGGCGGGGATGGGGGGCGAGGCGGGATCCCCGGCGGGGACGGTGACGCTGAGGACGCACGTCCGATGTCCGGACGGCGGGACGGTGATGGCCAGGGAGGCGGGCTCGATCGCCCAGCCGGCGCCGGGCGTCTGCCAGCTCAGGGTGCCCTCGATCGGGAGGTCGTAGGGGTTGGCGACGGCGACGCGGAGCTTTCTGGTGCCCCCTGGCGCACCGGTGCTGATGCCGTCGGGTGGGAGGAAGGCGAGGAGGCCCTCGAGGGCCTCGGCGGACAGGGCGCCGCCGCGCTGGCGGAGCGTGCCGGCCTTGTGCAGCGTGATCGCGTCAAGGGTGGCGCCATCGATGCCGATGGCCTGGACCGTCAGCTCCTCGCCATCGACCTCGACCAGCAGATAGTGCGGCTCGGCGGCGACGCGGGCCAGCCAGTCCTCGGGCTGGGGCTCCGGCGCGTCGGCGCCGGCGCTGGTCAGCAGGTTGACGAGGGCGTTGTGCTCGGGCTTCTCCCCCGCGCCGATCGGGAGCGTTCGGGCGTAGAGGCCATCGCCGGCGGCGACGGTCAGGTCGGCGTGAGCGCGCAGCAGGAGTGGATAGAGCACGCGGCGCAGACTCGCCGACTCCCGCGTCATGCCGGCAGGGAACAGGGGGCGATGGAAGACGACGACCTTCCACTGAGCGTCGCTACGGGCCAGGGCCCGCTCGAGCCAGCGATACTGCTCGTCGCCCACGGCGATGGGGCTGCTGGCGTCGAGGGCGAACACCTCGACGTGCAGGAAGCGGTACGACCGCCACATCACCCCGCTCGGCGTCGGGAAGAGCCGGCGGAACGCATCCGCCTTCCCGTTGTCGGCGCCCGGGGCAGGGATCAACGGGCAACGGGCCAGGAGGCCCCGCGCCGGGGCAAAGAACTGGCGGCTC
Organism: uncultured Planctomycetota bacterium; assembly: GCA_964506385.1. GTDB lineage: Bacteria > Planctomycetota > PUPC01 > DSUN01 > DSUN01 > CAZDNN01. The sequence continues at coordinate 9,554 of CAZDNN010000099.1, read as the reverse complement.
CACGCATCCTCACCCCGCGCCTCGCCGAGGTAGCCACCGGCGTGCACCACGAAAGCGGGCTCGCGCCCAGCCATCGCCTCGGCCATCGCCGCCAGGCGCTCGGGAGCGCCGCCTGTGTCGGCGCACACAATGAAGCGGAAGGGCCTCGGCTCGCGCGGGGCCGTGCGGAACGTGTGCATGGCGCTGTGCGCGGCGGCGGATCGCACGCGGTAGTGATGGAGCGTGTCGGGCTCGAGGCCCGTCAGGTGTGCCTCGTGGGTGGCGGTCCGCTCGTCGAGGCGGATGCCGGGGAGGGCTTCGCCGGTCCAGCACTCGACCGCTGTGTCGGCGGGGGCCGAGGTGTGCCAGGCGATGGTGGCGGCGGTTGGCCCCATGTCAAGGATGTAGGGGCCGGCGGTGATCTCGATGGCGGAGTCGCCCCCGCAGGAGCACAGGAGCAGGACGCACAGGAGGGCGAGGGCGTGTCGCGCGGCCACGAAGGTGTTCTCCCCGAGCAGTCGCCTAGAGCGAGACGAGCAGGGCGCGGAGGATGAGCGGCGAGGCCTCGATGGCCTGGACGGTGGCCGCGTCGGCCGGGCCGTCGATGTTGATCATGAGCAGGGAGGTGCCGCCCGGGTGGTCGCGCCCGCAGGTCATGTCCGCGATGTTCACCCCCCGCTCGGCCAGGACGCTGCTGACGTGGGCGATGACCCCGGGCTCGTCGTGGTTGTGGGTGATGAGCAGGTGGCCCTCGGGGGCGGCGTCCACGTGGTAGCCGTCCACGCGGACGATCCGGGGCGCGTTGCGGCTGAACAGGGTGCCTGCGACGGCGGTGGTGCAGCCGCCGATGCGTGCCTCGACAGTGATCAGGTTCGCGAAGTCTTCGAGCTCAGTCGAACCGACCACGTTGACCTCAATCCCCCGCTCCGCCGCGATGACGGGCGCATTGACGTAGTTGACGGGGGTGGTGAGGGCGCGTTCGAGGATGCCCTTGAGGATGGCCGTCGTCAACGGGCGGACGTCGTGCTCCGTCATCTCGCCGCGGTAGGTCACCGTGAGTTGGGCGATGCGGCCGAGGGTGAGCTGCACGATCAGGCGGCCGAGGCGCTCCGCGAGGTCGATGTACGGCCCGAGGAGGTCGAGCAGCTCGGGATCCACGGCCGGCGCGTTCAGCGCGTTCTGCGGCGGCTTGCCCGCGAGGACATCGAGGACCTGGCGGGCGATCTGGGTCGCCACGTTCGTCTGGGCCTCAACGGTCGTCGCGCCGACGTGGGGCGTGGCGATCACTTGGTCGAAGGCCAGCAGCGGGCTGTCACCAGGCGGCTCGCTCTGGAAGACGTCGAGGGCGGCGCCCGCCACCTTCCCGCTGCGCAGGGCATCGGCGAGGGCCGTCTCGTCGATGATGCTCCCGCGGGCGCAATTCACCAGCAGCACGCCATCCTTCATCGCGGCGAAGGCCTCGGCGCCGATCAGTCCATCGGTGTCGTCGCTGCCAGGGGTGTGGATGGTGATGATGTCGCTGGTGGCCAGGAGCTCGTCGAGCTGGACCAGCTTGACCTCCAGGCGCCGCGCGAGCTCCTGCGTGACGAATGGGTCGAACGCCACTATGTCCATCCCGAAGGCCTGCGCCCTGCGGGCGACCTCGGTGCCGATGCGGCCGAGCCCGATGATGCCGAGACGCTTGCCTTGGAGCTCGGTGCCCCTGAATTCCCTGCGCGGCCACTCCCCGGCCTTCACCCGCGCGGTGGCCTGGGGCAGGCGGCGGGCCAGGGCGAGCATCATGGCCAGGGTCAGCTCGCACGCCGACACAGTGTTGCCGCCTGGGGTGTTCATCACCAGGATGCCGCGGCGTGTGGCGGAGTCGAGGTCGATGTTGTCCACGCCGGCGCCTGCTCGGCCGATGACCTTCAGACGCTCGGCCTCGGCGAGGGCGTAGGCCGTGACCTGGGTGCCACTGCGGACGATGAGCGCGTCGCAGTCGCGGAGGGCTTCCCGCAGCTCGTCCGGCGACAGGTCGGTCTGCTCGACGACCTCCAGCCCGGCTTCCCGGAGGATGGCGACGCCTTCAGGCGCCAGGGGATCGCTGATGAGGACCTTCATCGTGCTCTCCGGTCAGGCGCCGCGGTAGTGGGCGATCATGTACGCCTCGACCCTGCCGCGACCGATGTTCTCGATGCTGTGGGGGACGTCGGCGCGGTAGTGCACCGAGTCGCCGCGGCCGATCTCCGCCTGCTCCTCGCCCGTGATCACCCGCAGCCGGCCCTTGCTGACGAAAAGAAACTCCTCGGTGCCTGGGAAGTGCGACTCGCTGGCCATCGCCGCCCCGTGCTCGAGCGTGATGCGGTAGAACTCGATGTTCTTCTCCATGTTGAGCGGGCTGAGGGTCCGGATGGTGCATGCCGGGTCGGCGCGGAACGTGTAGCGCTCGTCGCTGGCGGGGACGATCCGCATGATGTTGCTGCGATGGGGCGCATCGACGAGGTCGCTGATGCTCAGGTTCAAGGCCGTCGCGATCTTGAGCATCACGGCGACCGTGGGGTTCACCTTGTCCTGCTCGATCTGGCTGAGCATGGCCTTCGAGACGCCCGCAGCGGCCGAGAGCTGCCCGAGGGTCAGGCGCCGGGCCGTGCGCAGGGCTCTCAGGCGGCCGCCGAAGGGGTCGATCTTCCCCGGTCGGCGCCCCTCGTCGGGTTTGCCCCCGTCTTTTCCCATTTGTTCATTGACTTTGACAAGCTGTTCAGTATAGTAAACGCAACGCGACACGGTACACCGTGGCTATTCTACTGGGGGAACACCAGCCGTGCAAGCGATTCTGAAGCTGGAGCGCGCCGCGGGCCTCGACCTTGGCGATGTGCCTGTGCCCACGCCAGGGCCTCGCGACGTGCTCGTGCGTGTTCTGAAGACGGGCATCTGCGGCACAGATCGCCACATTTACGAGTGGGACGCCTGGGCGTCGGGACGCATCAAGCCGCCGCTGGTCGCAGGCCACGAGTTCGTCGGCATCGTCGAGGACACAGGGGTGGGCGTGCGCTGGGTGCAGCCGGGCGACCGCGTGAGCGGCGAGGGGCACATCGGCTGCGGCCACTGCTACGCCTGCCGCACGGGCCAGAGCCACATCTGCGACAGCGTGGACATCCTGGGGGTGGACGTGCAGGGTTGCTTCGCCCCCTACGTGAGTCTGCCGGAGTCGAACATCTGGAAGGTGGACCCGGCGATCTGCGACGACCAGGCCTGCCTGTTCGACCCCTTCGGCAACGCCATGCACACGGTGATGGCCCAGCCCATCTCGGGCAAGCAGGTGCTCGTCCTCGGCTGCGGCCCCATCGGCCTCATGGCAGTTGGCATCCTTCATGTCGGCGGCGCCGATAAGGTCATTGCTGTGGACCCCTTCGAGCCCCGCCGCGAGCTGGCGAAGACGATGGGCGCCGACGTCGTCCTCGAGCGGGCGGACGAGGCGACCGTAAAGGGCCTCACCGACCGCGGCGGGGCCGATGTCCTGCTCGAGATGAGCGGCAGCAAGCAGGCCTTCCAGGAAGGGTTCAAGTGCGTCCGCAGTGGGGCCGAGGTGAGCCTCCTCGGGATTCCGCACGAGGAGATCGCCCTCGAGTGGGCCGAGCAGGTCATCTTCAAGGGCCTCACCATTCACGGCATCAACGGCCGCAGGATGTTCGGCACGTGGTACCAGTGTGAGAGCTTCCTCCGCAGGCAGCCGGCCCTCATCGAGCCGCTCATCAGCCACCGCCTCCCCTTCGACCACTTCGAGGAAGGCATCAACGCCATGCAGGATGGCAGCGGGTGCAAAGTGGTGCTTGACTGGAGCGAGGCGAAAGCGTAGGAGAGGAAGCAGCTCGAGGTCCCGGCTTGCGGGCGGGCGGATTCAGCCTACCCCACGGACGCTCGTCCCCGATCCGGAACCTGCAACCTGGAACCTGGAACCTGAAACCTGGAACCTGAAACCCGCCCAGCACGCAGGAGACCCTCATGAGCCAGGCGGTGCTCGACGCAATCCGAGCCGAGATCGACGCCCTGCACGACGCGGGCACCTACAAGCAGATGCCCGTCCTCGACGGCCCGATGGGGCCACTCGTCACCCTCGCCGACGGCCGCGAGGTCGTCAACCTGTGCAGCAACAACTACCTCGGCCTCGCCAGCCACCCCGACGTCGTCGCCGGCGCCGAGCAGGCCATGGCCCGCCATGGCAACGGCACCGCCTCCGTCCGCTTCATCTGCGGCACCCTCGGCATCCACCTCGAACTCGAGCGGGCCATCGCGGAGTTCTGCGGCACGGAGGCCGCCACCACCTACGTCTCCTGCTGGAACGCCAACGAGGCCCTCATCCCCACCCTCCTGGGGGAGGGCGACGCCGTCATCAGCGACGAGCTGAACCACGCGAGTATCATTGACGCCTGCCGCCTGTGCGGCAGGAAGGTCCAGCGCCTGATCTACAAGCACAGCGACATGGCCGACCTTGCCCGCTGCCTCGACGAGGCCGCCGACGCCCGACGCACGCTCATCGTCACCGACGGCGTCTTCTCCATGGAAGGCGACCTCGCGGACCTCCCTGGCATCGTTGCCCTCGCCCACAAGCACGGAGCGCTCACCGCAGTGGACGACTCCCACGCACACGGCGTCCTCGGCCACAACGGGCGGGGCACCCCGGAGCACTTCGGCGTGACGGTGGACATCATCACCGGCACCCTCGGCAAGGCCCTCGGCGGCGCCGCCGGCGGCTTCATCGCCGGGCCGGAGCCCCTCATAGACCTGATGACCCAGCGCTCCCGCCCTCAGCTCTTCAGCAACGGCCTCCCGCCGGGGACGGCCGGCGCCGCCCTCGCCGCGATCCGCCTCCTCATGGGCAAGCCCGAGCTCGTCGCTAACCTGAGAGAGAACGTCGCCTACCTCCGCGACGGCCTGAAGGGCCAGGGCTACGAGTGCATCGCCTCGCCCTCCGCCATCGTGCCCATCATCGTCGGCGAGACCGGGAAGGCCATCCGCCTGGCCGACCGGATGCTCGAGCTCGGCGTCCTCATCACCGGCTTCGGCTACCCGGTTGTCCCCGAGGGCACGGCGCGGCTCCGCGCCCAGGTCTCCGCCGCTCACACCCGCAACCACCTCGACAAGGTCCTCGCCGCGTTCGAGACCCTCCGGCCCGAGGTCGGGTAGGCGCCAGAAGGCGGGACACCCGCTCAAGTGCTGCGCAGGAGAGGGCGGGTGCCGCGCGGCTGGCCGGCAGCGGCGTTGGCCTCAAGCGCGAGCCGGGCGCCGCGCGCCCGCAGCCCCGCCTCGCCGAGGGTGAGGAGATGGACGTAGACGGCGAGGGCGTCGGCGATGTGGACGGGGCTCGTGGCGAGCGGGCCGATGGTGCCCGACAGATCCGCGTCGATCTCGAAGCCGCTGCGGGCCTTGCCGATGATGGGGGAGGGCAGGAGGTCGGTGAGGGGCGTGCGGACGCCGACCGCGGCGCCGGCCGCCTGGGGGCACAGCTCGCGCAAGCTCAGCCAGCAGAGATCGGCACCCGCCTCGCCCAGCCGGGTGCGTCCGGCCAGGCAGTCGAGGCCCGTGGCATCGACGCACAGCAGCGCGCCCTGCGCGTGCGCCACCTCCGCGGCCGCCACCATATTGCGCTCGAAGGCACCCGCCGGCGTCAGCCAGCTCGCGACCACCGCCGCTGTCTCCGTCCCAACGGCTTCCAGGAGCGCATCGACGTCGATGTCCCCGGAGGAGAGGCGCGCCACCCGCCGAACGCCGAATCCCATCTCTCGCGCGAACTGCTCGGGACCGCCCTCGGCGACGGCCAGCTCGCGGCGCTCGGCCTCGGCACGGGCGAAGTTCGCCCTGGCGATGAGGAGCGCGGCGCGCTCGGCAGAGGCAAGGGTGGTGGGCTGGAGGCTGAAGCGCTCGATGCCGGTGAGCGCGGCGAGCGCGCGGGCCACCTCGTGCGCGACCTCCAGGAGGCCCTGGACGGTGCTGGCCGGCTGCGCGGGATGGCACCTGGCGAACGCGGGCAGGGCGGCGGCACGCGCGACGGCCGAGGGCCCGCGGACCGTAGCGAGGTCCGCGAAGTGGGCGGCGAGGGTGGCCTCATCGAGCGCGCCGATCGCCGGCGGCTTCGCGCGGCGCTGCGCGTCGGGGATCGAGGCCGCTGCGCCATCGGGCGGCGTCGGGAAGTGCGGCGTCGGCGGCCCCGCGGCGGCAAGCTGGGTGAGGAGCGGCTTGCTCACAGGCCTTCGAGCTCCTCGCTGAGGTCGATCATCAGGTCGAGCGCGTGGGCGAGCATCGTGATATCCGTCGGCGTCCGCCGCTCGGTGGCGGCGAAGAGCGAGCAGTGGTCCATCTCGGGGTAGTCGGCCTGGAGGGGGAGCGCGCCCAGGATGTTGCTCTGGAGCAGCTCCTCCGCGACGTCCTCGGGCGGCGCGGCGGACTCGACGACGAACTCCTTGAAGAAGGGCGCGCGGAACCTGGGGTCGAACCCCTCGACCGCGCAGATCCGCCGCTGCGCCTCGTGCGCCCGGGCGACGCTCAGGCTGGCGGCGCGGCGCAGGCCCTCGCCGCCCACTGCCGCCAGGTAGGCGGCGGGACGGGCCACCCGGTCGGCGCGCAGCGGCTCCCGTGCCTCGCCGACGGCAGCGAACCCCTTGCCGTTCCGCTCGACTCGCCACGTGGCCGCGTGCTCGGCGATGGCGCCGCGGCACGCCAGCAGCCCGATGCTGCCGCCCCAACTGGCGGGGAAGCCGAGAGGCTGCGCGTCGGCCACCGCCACGTCGGCCCCGGCCTCGCCTGGCAAGCCCAGCAGCCCCAGCGAGATGGGATCGGCGACGACCGCGAGCAGGGCGCCGTGCCGATGGGCCGCAGCGGCCAGCGTGCGGACGTCCTCGAGGCAGCCGAAGTAGTTCGGGTGCTGGACCACGAGGCAGGCGGCCTGGTCCGAGAGGAGGTGCTCGGCTTGGTCGGGGCGCGTCACGCCGCCGTGGTACCCCGCCTCGGCAACCTCGACGCCGGTGCCTGCCAGCATCGTTCGGAGGATGGCGCGATAGCGCGGGTGCAGGCTCCTGGTCACGACGACCTGCTGCCGCCGCGTCGCGCGCAGGGCCGCGCAGATGGCTTCTGCGAGCGCCGTCGGCGCATCCGCCAAGGGCGCAAGGGCAGCCTCCAGCCCAGTCAGCTCCGCGAAGAGGGCCTGTAGCTCGAAGACGAGCTGGAGCAGCCGCTGGGGCGACCTGTGGCCGATGGGCTGCGGGCCGAGCGCGGCGGCCACAGCATCCACGACGGCCGGGACGTAGTGGTCGCAGACCCCGCCGCCGAGGAAGCAGACGGCCTCATCGAGATGGGTATTCGGGATGGCCAGCTCGGCCAGCCGCGCCGCCAGCTCGGCCTCGCTGGGCGTCTCGGGCAGCCGCAGGGGGCGCTCCCACCGAAGCTCCGGCGGGATCTCTGCGAACAGCTCGTCGGCAGAGCCGATGCCCAAGTCGGACAGCAGCTTCCTGGTGTCTTCCGTGGCGCCTGCCGCTGCCGACTGCTGAGCTGCCACTTACTCGCGCTCGCCTTTCACTCGGATGACGACGGGCTGGCCCTCGGTGACGCCGTGGGGCTGGATGTCGGCGAGGGCCTGCCGCAGGTTGGCCTCGATGGCGAGGTGGGTGGTGATGATCAGCGGGACGGCCTGCGTCGCGTGCCGCTCCTTCTGGATCACCGAGGCGATGGAGATGCTGTGGCGGCCGAACTCCCCCGCGATCGCCGCCAGCACGCCCGGCCTGTCGAGGGCCTGGAAGTGCAGGTAGTAGCGGCTCTCGCACTCCTCGATGCTCCGCACCCGCAGGCTCTCGGTGCGGCCCGGGAACAGGCGGAGGTGGTCGAAGGTGTGGCGGGCCTTCCCCAACAGGATGTCCACCACGTCGGCCACCACCGCGCTCGCCGTCGGCATCTGGCCGGCCCCGCGGCCGTAGAACATCGTTTCGCCCACCGCACTGCCGGTGACGGCGATGGCGTTGAACACGCCGTGCACCGACGCGAGCGGATGCTTGCTTGGCAGCAGGGTGGGGTGGACGCGCAGCTCGAGCTCGTCGCCGAGCCGCTTGCCGATGGCGAGGAGCTTGAGGGTGTAGCCGAGCTCGGCGGCGTAGGCGATGTCGATGGGGTCGATGCCGGCGATGCCCTCGACGTGGATTTCGTGGTAATGGAAGTCGGCGGCGAAGCCCAGCGCGGCCAGGATGGCGAGCTTGTGCGCCGTGTCGATGCCCTCGACGTCGAGGGTCGGGTCCGACTCCGCGTAGCCGTTAGCCTGGGCTTCGGCGAGGGCCTGGTCGTAGGAGGTGCCTCTGGCGGCCATCTGGGTCAGGATGTAGTTGCACGTGCCGTTGACGATGCCGATGATCGAGCGGATGTCGTTGGCGATGAGGCCGTCGCGGATGGCCGCGATGACTGGGATGCCGCCCCCGACGGCGGCCTCGAACGAGATGGACACGCCCCGGGCCTTCGCCGCCTGGAACAGCTCGCGCCCCCGCTCGGCCAGCAGCGCCTTGTTCGCCGTCACCACGTCCTTACCCGCCTCGATGGCCCGCAGCGTGATGTCGTAGGCCACGGTGGTGCCGCCCACCAGCTCGATCACCACGTCGATCTCTGGATCGTCCATCACGTCCGCCAGGTCGCTCGTCAGGACGCCGTCGGGCACGGCGACGCCTCGGTCCGTCGTCACATCGACGTCGCAGATGCGTCTCAGGACGATGTCGAAGCCGGTTTTCGCCCGGAGCTTCGCAGCGTCCTCGAGCAGGATCTTCGCGACCCCGGTCCCCACGGTGCCGAACCCCACAAGCCCCACACGACACATCTTCCTGTCCACGTTCCTCAGCACTCCAAATGCAGGCTATCGAGACGGAGGCGAGTATAGGACGGGGTGGAGGATTGAGTCAAGGGGCGAAGGAGAGCGGGTGACTGGACGGCGGCGTGGGCGCGGAGAGACGGGAGCGGCCTCGCTCCTCCTCAATCATCCACCCATCCACTCATCCACCCGCCCAATCATCCAGTCATCCGACCATCCACTCCGGCCCTCGTCACAGGACTTTGTAGAGCAGCGCCTGGCTCTTCCTGTCCAGCCTCGTGTAGTCCTTGACCTGGTAGCGGTTGCCGAGGACGTCGGTGATGGCGACGCGGTGGGGCGGGAGCTGGATGATGTGCTCGCTGCGCCCTCGGACGACGAAGGCGCGGCGGCCGCGGTCGGTCTCGACCTCCCAGTCATAGGTTCCGAAGTGCCCTTCGAGGCGGTAGATGGCGGTGATCTCGGGGAGGAAGTAGCGGCGCTCGATCTCCTCCTCGGCGATGCGGCGGCTCTCGGCGTCGAGGTCGCGCAGGCGCTCGATGAGCCCGATCTCGCGGTTCGAGCCGTCCCGCAGCGAGACGAACTCCTGTGGCCGCGAGAGCGGGAACGAGCACATGACCAGGACCCGCAGGCAGCACAACTCGTCCTCGACGACGGCGCGCGGCACCCCCTCGGGCGTGCGGAACAGGCGCACCCGGGCTGCATCGAGCACGCGCACCTCGCCCGTCGCCTGCTCGTCGAAGGGCACCTCGGCTCGTTCCGC
>CAZDNN010000098.1:0-14559 GCA_964506385.1 uncultured Planctomycetota bacterium | reverse complement strand
GCCCACGTTGAGCGCGAGGCGCAGGCCCTCCCAGGCGCCGGCCGACGCGGCGTCGATGACGTTCTTCGTCGTCCGCTCGAACCTCACCTTCGCGGCACCCGCCGTCGCCGGCTCGCCGGTCTCAGGCTGCATGATCTTGGCGACGACCAGGGCAGCCGGGGCGGACATGACGCTGGCGCACAACAGGTGCCCGGGCTCGATGCCGAAACTGACGTAGAGCGCGAGCACGCTCCCAGCAATCGTCGCCAGGCCACCCGTCATGACGGCCATCAACTCCGACTCGGTGAGCTCGGGCACGTAGGGGCGGATCATCAGCGGCGCCTCGGTCATCCCCACGAAGATGTTCCCCGCCGCGCTCAGCGCCTCCGCGCCGCTCACCTTCATCGTCCGACGCATCACCCACGCTGCCGCAGCCACCACCCGGTGCATCACCCCCAGATGATAGAGCACCGACATGAGCGACGCGAAGAACACCAGCACCGGCAACACCTTGAAAGCCAGGACAAACCCCACGGCGTGAGGCCTTCCCGTGACGGCGTCAGTGACCTGCGCCTGGCCGGGCCAGTTGCCGAAGACGAAGTGGGCGCCGGCGTCGGTGAACCCGATCAGCCGCGTGAAGGCGGCGTTCGCTCCCTGGAAGACAACCTGGCCGAAGGGCGTCTTGAGGATCAGCACGGCGAAGGCAACCTGTAGGCCCAGGCCCCACAGCACCGTCCGCCCAGGGATCCGTCGCCTGTCACGCGACAGCGCGAACGCAATGCCGAGCAGCACCGCGATGCCGATGAGACCTGTCAGACGCTGGAGCATGGCCATTGGGACCCTCCTTGGGCAAGAGGCGGCGGGGAGGCGTCAGTGGCGGAGCGGACCAGCTCTCAGGAGGAAGCGTCCGCAACGGGATCCTCCTCGGGCGGGAGCCCGCAGAGCGCCTCGGCGCGGCGAGTGGCGCTCATCAGGGCCTCCTGCATGCGCTGGCGCCACACCTCGACGTCGGACTCGCGGAGCGGCGACGGGACGTGCAGGGGGGCGCTGTACGTGATGGCGCCGAGGGAGCACGGCAGCGGGATCTTGAACTTGTCCCAGGAGTTGAACTGGATGAACCACCGGGTGGCAAAGCCCATGGCCACGATGGGACATCCGCTGCGGCTGGCAAGGTAGACGGCGCCGGGCTGCGCGACATAGCGGGGGCCGAGCGGCCCGTCGGGGGTGATGCCGATGTCGTTACCAGCCCGCACCGTGCGCACCATCCTGATGAGGGCGCGGGCGGCGCCGTGGGTGGTGGAGCCGCGGATGCACGTGTAGCCGATGCGCTCCAGGATGCGGGCGATGAGCTCGCCGTCGGCGTGCTCGCTGACCACGGCCCAGCCGCCTGTGAAGCGGTGGTGCCAGAGCGGGACGAGGAGTTGCGAGTGCCAGCCGACGAATATGACGGCGCCGTAGCGCTGCCGCAGCTCCTCGAGCGGCTCGTCGTCCTCGATCGCAAGGTGCAGCGAGTTCGAGATCGTGTTGTAGAGCCACGTTCCCGCGTGCTCGGCCAGGAATGCCTTGAATCGCTCGAAGCGGGTCATGGCAGCCACCCCACAGGGAACGAGGCAGATCGTCTGTGGCCCAGAGCCGTTGGGGGAGCGGATGAATGGATGGTTGGATGGATGGATGGAAGAGCAAGACGAGAGACACAGGCATTGACGGCCGAACGCGCAGTTCCACCGCCGCGGCCAGGGATCACGACCGCGAAGGACTCACGAGCCATCTCCTTCTCCGCGCGTCCACTCATCCACCCATCCATTCATCCGCCCCCCACCCCCGCCTCATCCTATCTCTCCAGCAGGCCGCGGATGCGGCGCCGCTGGCCCCAGGAGCTGGGGCCGACAACGACGAGGCTGCGCCGGGCGGGCTGGAACACATCGTGCGCGGCGGCGCGGATCTGCTCGCCGGTGACGTGCTTGAGGCGCTCGGCCTCCTCGGTGGGCGACGCGAGGCGCTCGGGGGCGAGGAGGATCTCGCGGACGCCGAACCAGTCGGCCACGTCGGGAGGGCTGTCCTCGAGAATCTCCATCTGGCAGGCCACGCGGTCCTTGATGGCCTGGAGCTGGCTATCCGCCACGCCTTCGGCCGCCAGCCGCCGGACCTCCTCGAGCGACGCCTCCACCGCCGCCGCCAGCTTCGCCCGACTCGTGGTCGTCATGATGTCGAGCCAGCCGCAATCGGAGAACAGCGTGGTGTTCGACGAGATGTCGTACACGAGGCCGTCGCGCTCGCGGAGCCGCGCGAAGAGCCGCGAGGTCACCCCCCCGCCCAGGACGTCGCTGAGGATCAGCACGGGGTAGAGCTGCGGGGCGTGGTATGAGCACGCCTTGTGGCAGAGCTTCAGATAGGACATGCGCGTGCGGGCACGGCGGAACAGGCATTGCGCCCCGGCCTGCTCGTCGCGCAGCGGCGGCGCCTCGGCCATCTCGCCCGCCGGCAGGCTCCCGAACCGATCGGCGATCAGCGCCCTCACCGCATCCTCATCGAAGCTCCCCGCCACACACACCACCGTGTTCCGCCCCAGGAGGAACCGCCGGTAGTGCGCCTCGACCTGGTCGCGGGTGAACCGCAGGACGTTCTGCTCGGGCCCGAGGCAACTGAAGGCGTGGGCCTGGCGGGGCCACATGAGCTCGTAGGAGAGCTCGTCGATGCTGTAGTCGTCGCCCACGATGTCGCGGTACTGCCCCATCTCCTCGAGCACCACCCGCCGCTCGAGGTCCACGTGCTCGCCGTCGAACCGTGGGGACAGCACCACCTCCGACAGCAGGGCGAGGCCGCGCAGAAAGTGGCGGCTGTGACAGGACACGAGCAGCTCGGTGTACTCGGGCATGGTCGCGCCGTTGAGCTCGGCGCCTATGGCGTCGATCTCGCGGGAGATCGCGTCGGGGTCGGGATGCCGCTCGGTGCCCTTGAAGAGCACGTGCTCGGCGAAGTGCGAGAGGCCGTTGTCCTCGGCCGTCTCGAACCGCGGGCCCATGCGCACGTAGACTACGGCGATCGCCGAGTGGAACGTCGGCATCGGGATGAAGATGACCCGCAGGCCGTTGGCCAGGGTTTCTCGCCGGCTCTCGATCATGCCTCTCCGCCCCCATCCGCAGCAGCCGGCCGCGTGCGCCGCAAGACCCAACCCGCGAGCAGGCCCAAGGCCAGGCCCCCCAGAGCAAACACCACGCCGAGCAGGGCCAGGTTGCTGACGCTGTCGAGCCGGTCCGGCGGTAGCCAGAGCGGGCCAGTCGGGGCCTCGTGAGTCTCAGCCGGCAGGCCCTCCCGCAACATCCCGTCGCTCGGGCTGTAGCGCGATAGCTCCCGGGCCTCGTAGCGCTCGGCGGGAGGGCTCACCCCGTCGAGCATCTGCCGCTCCGCCGCGTTCCCGTAGAGCCGGCGATGGAAAGTGGTGCGGGAGACGACGAACTCCCAGCCAAGCGCCAGGACCAAGCTGAGCGCCGCTGGCAGTGCGGCGACTCCAGCCCACTTCCAGGATCGCCGGCGCGCGACGGCCAGCGCGATCAGACACGCGACACTGACCCCACAACCGAGCAGCGCCAGCCACGCGAGAACCTGCGAGACCGCATTGGCCGTGGCTTGCTGGAAGAGGCTCTCATTCATAGTCCGGCCCCCCAGCGGCCGACGGGCAGGCGGGTTGGGCGGGCACTCAGAACTGTTCGAGGAACCTGAGGTCGTTCTCGAGGAGCAGGCGGATGTCGGTGATGCCGTACTTGAGCATGGCCACCCGGTCTATCCCGATGCCGAAGGCGAAGCCGGTGTAGCGCTCGGTGTCGTAGCCCACGGCTTCGAAGACGTTGGGGTGCACCATTCCCGCGCCGAGCAGCTCGAGCCAGCGCTTCTGGCCGTCCACCTCGTACGAGACGTCCACCTCGGCGCTGGGCTCGGTGAACGGGAAGAACGAGGGGCGGAAGCGCGTCTCGGTCTCGGGCCCGAAGAGCTCGCGCATGGCCATGGTCAGCACGGCCTTGAGGTCGGCGAACGTCACGCCCTCGCCGACGACGAGTCCCTCGACCTGGTGGAAGACGGGCGAATGGGTGGCATCGGCGGTGTCTGGGCGGTAGACTCGGCCTGGCACGATGACGCGGATGGGCGGCTGCCGCTGCTCCATCACGCGGATCTGGACGGGCGAGGTGTGGGAGCGCAGGAGCACGTCGCCCTCGATGTAGAAGGTGTCGAAGCCGTCGCGGGACGGGTGGTCGGGAGGGATGTTGAGGGCTTCGAAGTTGTAGTATTCGAGCTCGACCTCCGGGCCCTCGGCGACCTCGAAGCCGAGGCGTGCGAAGACCTCGCGCAGCTCGCGCTCGGTCCGCCGCAGGGGATGCTCGCGGCCGAGGGGCCGGTGGACGCCGGGCAGGGTGATGTCGGCGCTGGGGGCGGCGACGTCGGCCTGGGCGCGCTCGATGATCGCGCGGCGCATGGCCAGCGCCTCGACGATAGCCTCCTTGGCCGCGTTGGCAAGCTGGCCCGCGGCGCGCCGCTCGTCGGGCGGCACGTCCTTGATGCGTCTCAGGGCCGCCTTCAGCGAGCCCTTGCGGCCGAGGTAGGCTACGCGGACGGCGTCGAGCTCGTCGAGGGTGCCTGCGGCGGCGATGGCCTCGAGCCCTTCATCGCGCAGCCTCTCGAGCAGTTCCTGCATGGCGCGCTCCGTCGTCAGGCCTGGGCGCCTCCCTTAGCCAGATCGACGATCCTGTCGAAGCCGCTGGGGTCGGCGATGGCGATCTCGGCGAGCATCTTGCGGTTGAGGGTGATGCCTGCCTGGCCGAGGCCATGGATGAATCGGCTGTAGGACAGGCCGCGCTGGCGGCAGGCGGCGCCGATGCGGGTGATCCAGAGGCGCCGGAAGTCGCGCTTGCGGACGCGCCGGTCGCGGTAGGCGAAGGCATTGGCCCGCAGGACCGCCTCCTTGGCAGTGCGGTAGAGGCGCGAGCGGGCGCCGTAGTAGCCGCGGGCGGCCTTCAGAGCGCGGCGGTGTCGGCGCCGGCGGGCGGGGGCTTGGGTCACGCGTGGCATAGCAGTTCTCCCACAGTGGCATCAGCCCTCGCCAAGCTGGTCGCGAGCCGTGCGGGCGTAGGCGCCCTTCACGTTGCTCTGCTTGCGGAGCTGGCGGCGGCGCTTGCCGCTCTTGTGGCTCATCAGGTGGCTGGCGCCGGCCTTGCGGCGCACGACTTTGCCGTTGCGGGTGACCCGCACGCGGCATCTCAACCCTTTGTGTGTCTTGAGCTTAGGCATGTCAAGGTTCCTGATACATCGAGACGGCTGACCATGGGACGCCTCGTGCCGGGTCGGCTGGGCCGACGCCGGCGCGGGCCCCGCCCGGCGGGACACGGGCGATCTATTGCTTCGCGCCCTGGGCTGGGGCGAGGATCATGGTCATCCGCCGCCCCTCCATCCGCGGTTCCTGCTCGACCTTGGAGCAGTCTTCGAGGAGCTCGCGGAATCGGGCCAGGACGTCGTAGCCGAGCTCGCGATGCGCCATCTCGCGCCCCTTGAAGAAGACGTTAACCTGGATCTTGTCGCCGAGGGCGAGGAGCTTGCGCGCGTGGCGCGCCTTGAACTCCAGGTCGTGATGTTGCGTCTTGGGGTGCAGGCGGATCTCCTTGGTGTGGACGCGGTGGTGGTGGGCCTTGGCGTCGTGCTGCTTCTTGCGCTGACGGTATTTGTACTTCCCATAGTCCATCAGCCGGCAGACCGGCGGCAGGGCCTGTGGCGCGACCTCGACGAGGTCGAGTGTCCGCTCGCGGGCCACCGCCATCGCGTCGCCAAGTGACTTGATGCCCAACTGCTCGCCGTCCTCACTGATCAGGCGCACTTGCGGGCTGCGGATCTGCGAGTTCACTCTCAGGTCACGTGGAATCTGCGTCTCCCTCCTACTGAGTCTTGTCGCGGATCTCGAGACAGACGCGCTCGACGAAGGCGTCCAGAGGCTGCGGCCCCAGGTCGCCCTCGCCGCGCCGACGGACGGCCACGGTGCCGGCCTCCGCCTCGCGACCCCCGACGATCAGGATATAGGGGATCTTCTCCACGGTCGCCTCGCGGATCTTGAAGCCCACCTTCTCGTTCCGCGAGTCCACCGTCACACGCACCTCGTCCTGGCGCAGCCGAGCAGCCACCGCGCCGGCGTACTCCGCCTGGGCGTCGGCGATCGGCAGCACCCGTACCTGCTCGGGCGCCAGCCACAGGGGGAAGGCGCCCGCGAAGTGCTCGACCAGCACGGCGATGAACCGCTCGATCGAGCCGTAGACCACGCGGTGGATCATGACCGGGCGGTGCCGGTCGTTGTCCGGTCCCACGTAGGTCAGGTCGAACTGCTCGGGCATGGCGAAGTCGAGCTGTATGGTCGCGCACTGCCAGGTCCGCTTCAGCGCGTCTCGAACGTGGAAGTCGATCTTCGGGCCGTAGAAGGCGCCGTCGCCTTCGTTCACCTTGTAGGCAAGTCCCTTGGCCTCGAGTGCGTCTCGCAGAGCGTCGGTGGCCAGCTCCCACATCTCGTCGGTGCCGATGGACTTCTCGGGCCGGGTCGAGAGCTCCAGGTGGTAGGGCAGGCCGAGGGTCCGGTAGAAGGTGTCCACCAGGTCGATGACGCCGATTACCTCGTCGCGGACCTGGCCGGGGGTCATGAAGATGTGGGCGTCGTCCTGGGTGAACTGGCGGACGCGGAGCAGGCCGTTGAGCTCGCCGCTCTGCTCGTGGCGATGGACCATGCCGACCTCGGCGACTCGGAGGGGGAACTCGCGGTAGGAGTGGAGCCGGGTCTTGTAGTACAGCATCCCGCCCACGCAGTTCATCGGCTTAATGCAGTACTCGTCGCCGTCGATTTCGGTGACGTACATCTTCTCGCCGTAGTTGTCCCAGTGGCCGCTCGCCTCCCACACGCTCTTGCGCAGCAGGATGGGTGTGCGGATGTAGACGTAGCCTGCGGCGTCGTGGAGCTTGCGCCAGTAGCCCATGAGCTGGTCCCAGAGGGTGAGGCCCTTGGGATGGAAGAGGGCGAAGCCGGGCCCCTCGGGGTGGAAGCTGTAGAGGTCGAGCGCTCGGCCGAGCTTGCGGTGGTCGCGGAGTTTGGCTTCCTCGAGCAGATGCAGGTGGTCGTCGAGCTCGTCCTGGGTGGGGAAGGCGGTGCCGTAGATGCGGGTCAGCATGGGCCGCCGCTCGTCGCCGCGCCAGTAGGCGCCGGCGACGCTGAGTAGCTTGAATGCCTTGACCTCGCCGGTGCTGGCGAGGTGTGGGCCGCGGCACAGGTCGATGAAGTCGCCCTGCTGGTAGAAGCTGACGGTGTCGTCTTCGATGGCCTCGAGCAGCTCGACCTTGTAGACCTGCTCTGCCTCGCGCATGCGGCGGATGGCCTCGTCTCGCGGCAGCTCGATCCGCTCGAGCGGCAGGTCCTGGGCGACGATCGTGCGCATCTCGTCCTCGATGCGCGCCAGGTCATCGGCGCTGATGGCCTCGGGCAGCTCGAAGTCGTAGTAGAAGCCGCTCTCGATGGCAGGGCCGATGGCGAGCCGGGTGCCTGGGAACAGCCGTGTGACGGCATGGGCCATGACGTGTGACGTGGTATGCCGGAGGGTGTCCACTGGGTCGTGGGTCTCGCGGTCGTGGAGCAGCATCTCGTCGTTCGCCATGGTTCCGTCTCTGCGGTCACAGGCCGCCAGCCACTCGGCGCTCGCAGCGCCGCGCAGGGGGGCCCCCCTGTCAGGCGGGTGGGGGCTCTGTAAGCCAAATGGCCGGTCCGGTGCGCGCTGGGCTGCCGGGCCGGCCATGGTGGGCGATACTGGGCTCGAACCAGTGACCTCTAGCTTGTCGAGCTAGCGCTCTAGCCAACTGAGCTAATCGCCCAACTGTGCGTCTCGGGGTCCCGCTCACGAGGACGCCGGGGCTTCGTCCCCGTCGCCGGAAGGCTCGCCGTCTGTGGCGTCGGTCTCCTCCGCCTCGGTGTCCTCATCGCCGGTTTCTGGCTCCTCGGGGGCTCCGGTGGCGGGGGTCTGTGTGGTGACCCTTGGGGCTACGGGCTCTTCTGCCCCTGCGGCGGCCTCGAGCTCCTCGGCAACGAGCTCGAGGTAGCACAGGTCGGCACCGTCGCCGCGTCGAGAGGCCGGCAGCCTCAATATACGAGTATACCCACCGGGCCTGCCGTTGTAAAGGGGCGCGATCTCCTCGAAGACGAGCTTGACGATGGCCTTGTCGCCCAGGAGGGCCAGCGCCCGGCGCCGCGCGTGGAGGGTGCCGCGCTTGCCGAGGGTGATGATCTTCTCGGCGAGCCGCCGGGCCTCTTTGGCCTTGGGCAGGGTGGTGGTGATGCGGTGCGGGCCGTCGCCCTCTGGCTCGGCGAGCATCAGGCTGCACACGAGGTTGCGGACCATGGCCCTGCGGTGGGCGGCGGTGCGGCCGAGCTTGCGTCCTTGTTTGCGGTGCCTCATGTGTGGATCAGCCTTCGGTTGGCGCGTCGGCGCTCTCGGTGGCGGCGGCGGGTACGCCCTCGGCGACGAGGTCGTCGAGGGACATGCCAAGGGTGAGGCCGAGCTTGGTCAGCTTGTCCTTGATGTCGGCGAGAGAGGTCTTGCCGAGGTTGCGGACGGCGAGCAGCTCGGTCTCGGTCTTGGCGATCAGGTCGCGAACCGTCTGGATGTTCTCGGATTCCAGGCAGTTCTGGGCTCGGACTGAGAGGTCGAGCTCTTCGACGGTCATGTTGAGCTTGCGGTCGAGTTCGTCTGAGATCTGCCTGGTTTCCCGTCGCCGCGCGGCCTTGTCTTCGCCGGCGGCCGGGAGCTCCTGGCCGAGCTCGAAGTAGAGGATGAAGGGGTCGAGGTGCTTGCGAAGGATGCGGGCGCCCTCGACGAGGGCCATCTCAGGGCTGATGGTGCCGTCGGTCCAGACCTCGAGGGTCAGGCGGTCGTAGTCGGTGAGCTGGCCGACGCGGGTGTCCTCGGCGCGGTAGCTGACGCGCTTGACGGGGGAGAAGAGGGAGTCGACTGGGATGACGCCGATCTCCTGCTCGGGCTTGGTGTTCTCCTCGCCGGTGGCATAGCCGCGGCCTCGGCGGGCCTCCATCTCGACGATGAAGTCCACGTCCTCGGTGAGGGTGGCGATGTGGAGCTCGGGGTTGACGATCTCGACGTCCGGGTCGGCCTGGATGTCGCCGGCGGTGACCTCGCCGCGTGCGCGTCGGTCGATCTTGAGGATCTTGGGGGCCTCGGAGTGGAGGCGCACGCGGATCTGCTTGATGTTCAGGATGATGTCGGTGACGTCCTCGACGATGCCCTCGATGGTGGCATACTGGTGCTGCACGCCCTCGATGTGGACGGAGGTGATGGCGGCGCCCTCCAGGGAGGAGAGCAGGACACGGCGCAGGCTGTTGCCCACGGTGGTCCCGAAGCCGCGCTCGAAGGGCTCCGCGACGAACTTCCCGTAGGAGTTCGTCAGCGTTTCCCGCTCGCACACGACACGTGCCGGTAGCTCGAACCCTCGCCAGCGGATGCGCATTCGTCTATCCTCACGGAAGGGGAAGCGTCTCGGCCTGCCCGGCCGTTCGCCGCCTGCCTACTTCGAGCATAGCTCGACCACGAGCTGCTCGCGGATGGGAAGCTCGACCTCCTCGCGGTTCGGCAGGGCGAGCACACGGGCCGACAGCGGCTCCTCGATGACCTCGAGCCACGATGGGATGGCCCTGCCTTTGGTGGCCTCTGTGACCTCGGCCATGATCTTCTTGGTGTTCTCGCGCTGCCGCGGCGCGATCACGTCGCCTGCATCGACCAGACGCGATGGGGCTCGCACCGTCTGGCCGTTGACCTCGATGTGGCCGTGGGTGATGAGCTGGCGAGCCTGGGGACGCGAGGCGGCCAGGCCGGCCCGGCACACCGCGTTGTCGAGCCGCCGCTCGAGAGCGATCAGCAGGTTCTCGCCCGTGTTGCCCGTCTGGCGCTCGGCTTCGTGGAAGTAGCGTCGGAACTGGCTCTCCCACACGCCGTAGTAGCGCTTGAGCTTCTGCTTCTCGCGAAGCTGGAGGCCATAGGGGGAGAACTTCCTGCGCCGCCGCCAGGCCTGCTGCCCGGGCGGGTAGTCACGCTTGTTGAAACTACAGCGCGCGCTTTCGCACCGGGCGCCCTTGAGCATGAGTTTCATGCCCTCGCGCCGGCAGAGCCTGCATTTCGGTCCGGTGTGCCTACCCAAGTGCGGGAACTCCTTCTGGCTAGACGCGTCGCTTCTTGCGGGGCCGGCAGCCGTTGTGCGGCAGCGGGGTGCAGTCCTCGATGGACTTGATGTCGAGCCCAGCGGCCTGGAGGGCGCGGATGGCGGATTCGCGGCCCGAGCCGGGTCCTTTGACGCGGACCTCGATCTGGCGGACACCCATCTTCTGTGCGTCCTCGGCGGCCTTCTCGGCGGCGCGCTGGGCGGCGAAGGGGGTGCTCTTGCGGGACCCTTTGAAGCCCATGGTGCCGGCGGCGGCCCAACAGAGCACGTCGCCGTTGAGGTCGGTGATGGTGACGATCGTGTTGTTGAAGGTGGCCCTGATGTGGGCGATGGCCAGCGCCGTGCTGCGGCGGACGCGGGATGATCGCCGTCGGGTCTTGTGCTTGGCCATGGGGGGCTCCTGATCAGCCGCGCTGTTCTTTGACGCTGCGCTTGCCGGCGACGGTCTTGCGCGGGCCTTTGCGTGTGCGGGCGTTAGTGCGGGTGCGCTGGCCCCGCACGGGGAGGCCGACGCGATGGCGGATGCCGCGGTAGCAGCCGATCTCGCGCAGCCGCGAGATGTTCTGCGTGACGAGGCGCCGCAGCTCGCCTTCGACCATGTACGACTTGTCGATGATCGAGGCGACGCGCGAGAGCTCGTCCTCGGTGAGCTCGCCCGCGCGTACCTGCCAGTCGATCCCTGCCTGGTCGAGGACCTTCGCGGCCGTCGAGCGGCCGATGCCGTAGATGTAGGTCAGCGAGATGCCGATCGGCTTGTTGTTCGGCACATCTACGCCGGCGATGCGGGGCATGTGTGTCTTTCCTTTCGGTGTCCGGCGGCCTCTGCGGGGCGCGCGGGGCCTCAGCCCTGGCGCTGCTTGTGCCGGGGGTTCGTGCAGATCACCCGCACGACGCCCTTGCGCCGGACCAGCTTGCAGTTCTCACAGATGCGTCGGACCGAGGATCGAACCTTCATTGTGGTGCTCTCTCGGCAACGGTTCGGGGCTAGTCGCGGTAGACGATCCGCCCCTTCTCCAGGTCGTACGGCGAGAGCTCGAGGGTCACGCGGTCTCCGGGCAGGATGCGGATGAAGTGCATCCGCATCTTCCCCGAGACGTGGGCCGTGACGACATGGCCGTTCTCGAGCTCCACGCGGAAGACCGCGTTCGGCAGCGCTTGCGTCACGGTGCCTTCGACCCTGATGCCTTGTTCCTTCGCCACAGATCACCTCGCGTGGCTCGGAGCGACGGTGAGGATCTCGACGCCCTTGCGGGTGATGGCCACCGTGTGCTCGAAGTGAGCCGCCAGCGACCCGTCCCGCGTGACCACCGTCCAGTGGTTCGGCAGCGTCTTGACCTTCCAGCCGCCCTCCGTAATCATGGGCTCGATGGCGAGTACCATCCCCGGGCGCAGGACCACGTCCGAGAGGCTCGCGCTGTAGTAGTTCGGCACCTGCGGCTCTTCCCACAGGCTCGCGCCAACGCCGTGGCCGACCAGGTCGCGCACGACCGAGAAGCCCTGGCTCTCGACGTGGCCCTGGACCGCCCGGGCGAGTTCCGAGAGCCGCCGGCCCGGTCCAATGGCCTCGATGGCGAGCGCCAGCCCCTGGCGGCAGGCGTCGACAAGCCGCTGGGCCCTCTCGCTGACGCGGCCGATGGCGATGGTCGTGGCGCCGTCGCCGTAGTAGCCGCGGTACCTGGCGCCCACGTCAACGCTCAAGAGGTCGCCCTCGCGCACCTCCCGGTCGTCGGGAATGCCGTGGACGACCTCGTCGTTGATCGACGCGCAGATAGAGGCGGGGAAGGGCGGACGCCTTCCTGTGGCACCGTAGCCTTTGAAGGCCGGCTCCCCGCCACGCTCTATTATCAAGGTTTCGGCCGCGTTGTCAAGCTCGCCCGTCGTCACGCCTGGCGCCGCGAGCTCGTGCATCCGCTCGAGCACCTCGCCGACGATGCGCGCCGCAACCCGGATCCGATCCAGCTCCCGCTTGTTCTTCAGCGTGATCAACGCGTCATCCGCCGGCCGCCATCCGGCGGCTCAGCGGCTACTCCTGCTGCGGATCCGCCCGCGCTTCATGAACCCTTCGTAGTGCCGCATCATCAGGTGCGACTCGATCTTCTGCACCAGCTCCAGCGCCACGCCGACCACGATCAGCAGCCCCGTGCCGCCGAACAGGTAGGCCGTCCCCCCAAGCTCCGTCGTCCGGTACATGAGCTGCGGCAGGACGGCGATGAAGGCCAGGAACGCGGCGCCGGCCAGGGTGATGCGGGTCATGAGCCGCTCGAGGTACCGCGCCGTCGTCTTCCCAGGGCGGATCCCGGGGACGAAGTGGCCGTACTGCTTCATCTCGTCGGCCATCTTCAGCGGGTTGAACACGACGGCGGTCCAGAAGTAGCAGAAGAAGAAGATCATGAGGGTGTAGACGAAGGTGTAGGTGAACGAGCCGACGGTGAAGGCGCCGGCCACGGTGTTGAAGAAGCCCCATCGGCCGGCGAGCGCCCCGAAGATCAGGCCTGGGATCTGGAGGAGCGACTGGGCGAAGATGATGGGGATCACGCCCGCCTGGTTGACCCGCAGGGGCATGAAGTGCCTCTGCCCGCCGTAGACGCGGTGGCCGCGGGTGCGCTTGGCCTGCTGGATCGTCACACGCCTCTGCCCCTGGGTGATGATCACGACCCCGACGACCACGCCGACGTACATGGCGAAGAAGAAGATCAGCTTCAGCACGGTCATCTGCCCCTCGGCGGGGACGAACGGGCTCGACCAGTCCACCTTGTTCCACAACTGGCTGAAGGCGCTGGGTATCCGGTCGATGATGCCGGCCATGATGAGCACCGAGATGCCGTTGCCAATGCCGTGCTCGGTGAGGGTCTCGCCCAGCCACATCAGGAAGATGCTGCCCGCGGTGAGGGACAGCATGGTCGAGAGCTCGAACCAGGGCCCGCCGGCCAGGGACTGGCTGATCAGGGGGATCCGCCCCGGATTGCTCTCGATCCAGCCGGACATGAAGAAGCTCTGGACCATGCACAGCCCCACGGTGGCGTACCGTGTGTACTGGTTGATTTTCTTGCGGCCCGCCTCGCCCTCGCGCTGGAGCTCCTCGAGCGGCTTGATCACCGTGGCGAGAAGCTGGAAGATGATCGACGCGCTGATGTAGGGCATGATGCCGAGGCCGAACACGGTGCACCGCACCAGGGCGCCGCCGGTGAACAGGTCGATGAACGTGAGGGCCTTCTGCGCCACCCCCCCGCCAGTGCCGCCGCGCACCTGCTGCACGAGCTCGTCCACCGCCGCCGTGTTCACACCGGGCAGCGGGATGTAGGTGCCGAGGCGGAAGACGGCGATCATGAAGAGGGTGACGAGCACCTTCCTCCGCAGGTCGGGCACGCGAAAGATGTTGGCAAAAGTGCCGAACACGGCTCGCTCCGTCCTACAGCGTCACGACATGGCCGCCGGCGGCCTCGATCTTGGCCCTGGCCGACTTGCTGAACCGGTGGGCCTTGACAGTGAGCTTCCGGGTGAGATCGCCATCACCCAGGATCTTGACCCCGCCCTCGCTCTTCCCGATGAGCCCCCTGGCCAGGAGCGCATCTGGGCCCACCTCCGCCCCATCCTCGAAGCCATCGAGCTGGCCCACGTTCACGGTGGCGAGCCGGGTGGCGAAGGGGGCGTTGCTGAACCCGCGCTTGGGGAGGCGCCTGAACAGGGGCATCTGGCCGCCTTCGAAGAGGCCGGCGCTGCGGTCGCCGGCGCGGGAGCGCTGGCCGTTGTGGCCGTAGCCACAGGTCTTGCCCTGGCCGGCCGCCCGCCCGCGGCCCTTGCGGCGCCGACGCTTGCGCCGTCCGCCGACGGCTTTGATGTCGTTGAGGTTCATTCGATGGTCACCCCGCGCAGCCGCTCGACCTCCTCCTTACTGCGGAGGCTGGTGAGCGCGTTTATGGTCGCCTTGACAACGTTCTTCGCGTTCCGAGAGCCGTAGACCTTAGTCAGGACGTTCCCAATGCCTGCGGCCTCTACGACGGCGCGAACCGCGGCGCCGGCGATCACGCCGGTGCCCTGCCCCGCCGGGCGGAGGAGGACGCGTGTGGACTCGAAGCGGCCGACGACCTTGTGCGGGATCGTGTCGCCGTCGAGCAGGACCCTCGTCAGCCGGTGGCGCGCGTCCGTCAACGCCTTGTCCACGGCGCCGGGCACGTCGTTGGCCTTGCCGTAGCCGAAGCCGACGCGACCGTTGCCGTCGCCGACTACGACGAGCGCGGCGAAGCTGAATCGGCGCCCGCCCTTGACCACCGCGGCGCAGCGGAAGATCTTGACGACGTTCTCGAGCAACTCGCCGCCTGTGTCTCTTGGGTCTGCCAAAGCCTG
>CAZDNN010000097.1:0-14652 GCA_964506385.1 uncultured Planctomycetota bacterium | reverse complement strand
GCGGTAGGCGGCGTGGAGCCTGCGGGTGAGGGGGCCGGGCTGGCCGTCGGCGATGGGCTGGCCGTCGAGGGCGCGGACAGGGAGGACTTCCACAATGGCGTTGGTCAGGAACACTTCGTCGGCGGCGAGAAGCTCGGCGGGCGGAATGGGGCGCTCGGCGGCGGCGATGCCGAGGTCGCGGGCGAGGCGGAGGACCTGGTGGCGGGTGATGCCGGGGAGGATGGCGGCTTCGAGGGGCGGTGTGGCGAGGATGCCGTCGCGGACGATGAAGAGGTTGCTGGAGGCGGCCTCGGCGACCTCGCCGCGGGTGTTGAGCAGGAGGGCGTCGTCGGCGCCGGCCTGCTTCGCCTCGGTCTTGGCGAGGAGGCTTTCGAGGTAGTTGAGGGTCTTGTGGCGGGGGAGGGGGGAGTCGGCGTTGCGGCGGACCGTGGCGGTGGCTAGGGCGATGCCGCGCTCGTAGCGCTCGGGCGGCGGGAGGTGCAGCGGCTTCGCGATGATGGCGACGGTGGGCTCGGCGGCGGGCTCGAGGGTGAGGGCGCCCGTGTGGATGCCGCGGGTGAGGGTGATGCGGATGTAGGCGTCGGCATCGGCGAGGCCGTTGGCATCGAGCAGCTCGGCCACGCCGCGGGTGACAGGCTCCGTGTCGAGGCGCTCGGCGATGCGCAGCTCTGCGGCCGAGGCGGCGAGGCGCGCGAGATGCTCGTCGAGCAGGAACGGCTTGCCGCCGTAGGCGCGGACGGTCTCGAACAGGCCGTCGCCATACAGCAAGCCGCGGTCGAGCGCAGAGAGGGCGGGCGACTCGGCGGGGACGAGGCGACCGTTGATGTGGATCAAGCGCATCTCGATGCCCATATTCGCAGACATCCACCACCGGTTCCCTCTCCCGTGGGGAGAGGGAGTCGAGTCTGCCCCTCTCTCAGCGGCCCCGTGACCGCCACGACGGCAGCACGCTACGCCCCAACATCGGCCTCGTGGCCGAGGGCGCGGAAGAGGCGCGCCCCCTTGTCGAGGGTCTCCTGGTACTCCGCGGCGGGGTCGGAGTCGGCGACGATGCCGCCGCCGACCTGGGCGACAGCGCGGTTGCCCTTCACGAGGATGGTGCGGATCGCGATGTTGAGGTCCATCCGCCCGTCGGCGCCGATGTAGCCGATGCTGCCGGTGTAGACGCTGCGCTGGGTCGGCTCGAGCTCGTCGATGATCTCCATGGACCGGACCTTCGGCGCGCCTGTGATCGAGCCGCCGGGGAACGTGGCTTTGAGCAGATCGACGAGGTCGTGGCGAGGGTGGAGGGTCCCGACGACGGTCGAGACGAGGTGGAAGACCGAGGCATAGGCCTCGAGGGCCTTGTGCTCGGTGACGGCGACGCTGCCGTAGTCGCACACCCTGCCGAGATCGTTGCGCTCGAGGTCCACGATCATCGTCAGCTCGGCGGAGTCCTTGACGCTCGAGCGGAGCTCGGCGGCGAGCCGCCCGTCCTCGTCGGGCGTGCGGCCTCGGGGGCGGGTGCCCTTGATGGGGCGGGTCTCGACGGCGTCGCCCTCGACCTTGAGGAATCGCTCGGGCGAGCTGCTCAGCACGGCGCCGCCTTCGCCGTCGAGGCTCAGGTAGGCGGCGAAGGGCGCGGGGTTGGCCGCACGCAGCCGCCGGTAGAGCTCGACGGGCGGCACGGCGATGAGGGTGTCGAACCGCTGCGAGAGGTTCACCTGGAAGATGTCGCCCGCGGCGATGTAGTCGATGGCGCGCTGGACAGCGGCGAGGTAGGCGTCGCGGGAGAAGTTCGAGCGGATGCGTTCGGTCGAGGCCGGCAGGCCGGCGAGGCGGGTGTCGGGCCGTGCTGCGGCCAGCAGGCCGTCGAGCCAGGCGACGCGCTCCTCACCCGCTGTCGAGACCCCGTACCACCGGCCGTCGAGGTGGTCGTAGGCCGCGACGGCGTCGTAGAGCGCGACGTGGAGGTCGGGCAGCGCGATGTCATCCACGGCCGTCCGGGGCAGCCGCTCGACGAAGTGGCAGAGGTCGTAGCCCAGGTAGCCCACCAGCCCGCCGACGAAAGGCACGCCATAGTCGCCGGGCTCGACCCGCCAGCGGGCCATCAGCTCGCGGAGCGCCTCGAAGGGGTTGCCCTCCTCGACCCGCTCCATCCCGCCCTCGAGCCACCGCAGGGTCTTCCCCTTGCACGAGAGCACCACAAGCGGCTCGGCGCCCAGGAACGACCAACGACCGAGCCGCGGGCCGGGCAGCCCGCTGTCCAGGAAGAACGAGTAGGGCAAGGGATGGAACGCCTCGAAGGCCAGCCCCGGATCGATGCCGTGAGACAGCCTCTCGACCGTCACCGACCCGGCGGCAAGCTGGTGGCTCACGCCCATCGGCGTCCTGCTCGACTGAGATGGCCAATACGCCCGCGAGATGGCTCATGGTAGTGCTCGCGGCGGCGAGAGTCAAGGGAAAGAAACAGGCCGCCGCGGGGCTGGCGCTGGACAAGGCAGGACGGCTCGGTAGAATGGAAGGCGATGATCGAGAAACGACGCTTTGCCATCATCGGCGCGGGAATGCTGGGGCGGACGCTGGCCGCGGCGCTCCACCGCCATGGGCTGACGGTGGCCGCTGTCGCGAGCCGGCGGCTCGCGGCGGCGCAGGACGCCGCGGCGCTGGCCGGCTGCGACCTGGCGACGACCGACCCCGCAGAGGCCGCACGGCGTGCCGACATGGTGGTGGTGAGCGTGCCCGACGACGCGATCGCGATCGTCTGCGGGCAGGTGGCCGCCGGGGGGGGCTTCGCGGCGGGCGACATCGCCGTCCATCTGAGCGGCGCCCTGGGCTCCGATGCGCTCGACGCTGCGCGAGCCTGTGGAGCGGTCGCGCTCGCCTTCCACCCGGCCCAGACCTTCGCGCGGGTCGATCCCGCGCTGTTCGAGGGCATCGTCGTCTCGCTCGAGGGCGACGAGGCGGCCGTCGCCGCAGGCCGCGCACTGGCCGAGCGCCTGGGCGCACAGCCCGTGGCCATGCGCCCGGAAGACAAGGTGCTCTACCACGCGGCGTTGTGCGTGGCGTCGAACTACGCGGTGACCCTCGCCGACGCCGGCGTCGCACTCCTCGAGGAAGCGGGCTTCGGCGACGCCTCCGTGCCGACCCTCCTGCCCCTCCTCCGCACGATCCTGGGCAACCTCGAGCGCGTCGGCACCGCCAGGGCGCTGACCGGCCCCATCAGCCGCGGTGACCTCGCGACCCTCCGCGCCCACCTCGCCGAGCTCGGCGCCCGCACGCCCGACCTCATCCCCCTCTATCGCGTCGTCGGCCTCCGCACCATCGGCCTCGCCATCCGCAAAGGCACCATCACCGCCGACCAGGCCCGCGCCATGCGCCTGCTGCTCGGCAACGCCGACTAGCAGTCCGTGGCAGAAGTCCTTCGCAGGCGAGTGCGAGGGATTCGGGCCGAGGTCAAGGCGCGAGATCGCAGGCGAATCGGTGGATTCGTCGAGATCTCGCAACGCGGAGATCGGCCCGAAGACCCGCACGCAGTCCGAACGGACTTCTGCCACGGGCTGCTAGCCCCCCTTGCTGTCAGGTCCCCGCCGCCGCAGTTGTCGTGGTAGGAGCAACCGTTTCGCAGGCGGTAGAGGCCCCGCGGGCCGTGGCCTTTGGTGTCAGGCCTGACACCAATCAGAGCTTGGCGCGGCGGAGGAGGTCGAGGAGCTCCTGGAGGTTGGTCTCGTCGGTGAGGGTGATGGCCCAGGCGCCTTCGCCGAGGCGCCGCCAGGAGATGACGGTGGGGCTGGGCACGCCGGGGAGGGTCTCGGGCGGCTCGGGGTAGCGGAGGGTCAGGGTGAGGAGCGGCTCGTCGCCCGGACCGCGGGTCCACCCGACCTTGACGATCTCCGCGCCGTCCGGCTCGGCGTCGACGAAGACCCGCTCGAGGAACCAGGCGAGGAACAGGTCGGTGCGCTGGGAGCCAAAGGCGGCGCCGCCCAGCCGCGTGCGCAGCGCCCCGTCCTCGAAGGTGATGGCCGCGAGCAGCCGCACCATGTACTCGGGGTGCTCGGCCTCATAGCGGTCCACGAACTTGGTGGCCTCCTCGAGGTCGTCCATGCACGTGGCCCGGAACACGTTGAGGCCTGGGGCGCCGCTGCCGCGGACAATCTCGCCGAGCAGCCCGCCGGTCTTCTCGTAGTGGGGCTCGTCCGGCTTGCAGAAGCGCTTGACGATGGCGGGGTAGCGGCCGGCCGCGACCAGCTCGAGCAGGTCCGCCGTGAGCTGGCGCACCTCGCGCTCCTCGGGCGGCACGTTCTCGCTGGGGGGGTGTGTGGCGAGGAACGCCACCACGCCGCCGGCGAGCAGGACGATGACGAGGATAGCCACCCAGTGGCGCGGCGGGCTGTGGAGGCCCTCCTCGTAGAGGTCGAGGCCGCATTCGAGGCAGAAGCGCCCCCTGCGGGGCAGCTCGGCGTTGCACTTCGGGCAGCGGGTCTGCGGGCTCACGGTGTCCTCCGTTTCACGGTGCAGGCCGCATCAGCAGGGCGCGGACGTCGGCCAGGCGCTCGTCGAGCGCCAGCTCGAGCACCCAGCCCACTGGGCGACGCGCCCAGCGCAGCCGCCTTGGATCGTCTCCGGGGCGCGGCCCGCGCTGCGTCCCGCCGCAGTCGAGCTCCACGACGAACCGGCCCCCGCCCTCTGCCTGGACCGCGCGGATCTCCGCCGCCGCCAGGTCCAATCCCTCGAACAGCCCCGCCAGGTGCCACGCCAGCAGGCTCCGCGCCCTGTCCTCCGCGCTGCGGTGCCTGCCAGAGGCCTCGGGGTGCCGAACCAGATGCGTGAGCAGTGCGATGGTGTAGTCGGGGTGCGGGTCACCTGCCTCGCGCAGCTCCTCGCGCGCCATCGCCTCGTCGAGGCGCGTCAGTCGAGTCGTCCACCGCAGCAGGCCCGGCTTGGCCTCGCCGTGCAGCATCGCGTCGAGCGACCGCTCGGTGCGGCGGAAGGCCGCCTCGTCAGGCTGGCAGTAGTTGTCGATCACCCGCGCATACGCGCGCTGGCGCAGCAGGTCGAGGAGCACCTTCGTCTCCTCGCGGACCCGCGGGATCAGGTCCTCTCGCGGCGCCGCAGGCGGGGCCGACGTCGCCGCGCGCGCAGCAGCGTCTGGCGTGGCAGGTGCGGAAGGCGGGGGCGTAGGAAGCGGCCGGCTGTCCACACGGCGCGGCCGTTGTCGCCCCGCCCGGCTTCGCCACGCGATGACGCCGATGATCGCCAGGAGCGCCACCAGGGCGGCGACGCCCAGCACGACCACCGCCAGCAGCGTCGATCGCGAGCGCAGAGTCGCTTCGCACGCGATGCAGTGCTTGACCCCGACGGGGTTGTCGGCGCCGCAGGCCGGGCAGGTCACGCCGCCAGGCTCCGCCGGCTCCCCTTCCTCGGGTGGCGGCTGGCCGAGCACCTGCTTCTCGCGGCACGACGCGCACAGTCCCTCGAAGCGATCCCGCCCCTCGAGCGGCTTGCCGCATCCCGAGCACGTCGCGTCGTCGGCCGCCACGCCTCAGACCTCCTGCGATCCCTGTCGGCCAGACGTCCCGCCCGCTTATCATACGGCGGCCCCCGCCACCCGTCAACAGCAAAGCGGCTCAGAGGCGTGTGCGGTGCGGCCTGTCGCTGAGGTCGGGCCATGCTGCGGCAGCGGCGCCAGCTTGGATGAGTGGATGAGTGGATGAATGGATGAATGGATGGAGAACCTGACAGGAGGGCCGTGGGCACGGAAGTCCTCTTCCATCCATCCAGTCATCCATCCTTCCACCCATCCCCGGGGCAGGGAACACAGCCACTGCGCCGCAACAGGCTGAGAGGCAGCGTGTTGAGCACGGCGCGATTGCCTCGCTCACCGGGCTGGCGCGCCGGTCAGGCCCTGGCGGTCGAGCCAGGCGGAGAGGGCGCCGGCCGTCTCGCGAGCGGCCTCGGCTCCTGCGGCCGGGCGAATGGGCCCGCCGGAGCGGCTCGTGAGGCCGCCGGCTTCGAGGACGACCCGCCCGTCTGGCTCGACGTTCAGGAGGAACCGGCAGCGGCGGGCGGCGGTCACGAGGAGAAACTCGGCGGGCGCGTGCGGCGCCGCCATGGCCACGACGGCTGACGGCCGCTCTTCGTCGAGCTCCGGCCGCAGGGTGCGATAGCCGGGCAGCGCGTCGGCGAGGGGCGCCAGCCCCATCTCGGCGAAGAGCGAGGGGAAGAGGTCGGCGTCCTGCGTGAGGCCCGCCACCTCACGGGCGGCCCCGCCCGGGTAGCGGACGAGGCAGGGCACGCGGACCTGGATGTCGTGGAAGGAGTTGGCGTGGCACAGCAGGCCCTCCTCGAGCAGGCTCTCGCCGTGGTCGGCGACGACGACGAGGATGAGCTTGTCGAGAAGGCCGTCGCGGCGGAGGGCAGCGAGGAGGCCGCCGACCAGGCCGTCCACGTAGTGGGCTGCGTTGCGGTAGCGGTTCCACAGCTCGTCGCGCCGCCTGAGCAGGCTCCCCGTCGCGAGCGGGTTTATGGCTGGCCCGATCGCGGGGCGGAAGAGCTCGGCGTCGGGCGGGTAGAAGTAGTGGAAGTGGGTGGCGTTGAGGATGGCGAAGGCGAGGAACGGGCCGTCGGCGTCGCGGGCGATGCGGAGCAGGTGGTCGCAGACGCGGCGGTCGCCCTCGACGGGGTCGCCGAGGAGCTGCTCGTAGGTGGCGAAGAGCGGGCGTTGGAGGACGGTCTCGTCCATGCCGACCCACTCGAGCTCGGCCGATGCGAGCGCGTGGAGCCGGTAGCCCGCGGTGCGCAGGGCCACGAGTGGGGCCGGCTCGGCGCGGTCGGCCCGCGCGCGGCCGTACCACAGCGGGTGCTGGCCCGAGAGGATGGCGAAGACGCTGTGAAACGTGGTGTTGCCCTCTGCGTAGTGGCTGCGGGCCACGACGCACTCGCGTTCGAGAGCCGTGAGGTTCGGCATCACCTCGTCGGTCACGACGTCGGTGCGCAGGCTCTCGATGCAGAGGATGAGAATGCTCGGCCGCGAGCTCGGGGACAAAGCCGCCGGCACGGCGATGGCCGGCACGGGCCGGCCGCCGGCAGGCTGGCGCCGCGCCGCGGCGACATCGCGCAGCGCCGCGTTGAGCGCATCGAGCCCCTCCGCGCCGGACCGCGCGCGCGGCGCGAAGGGAATGAGGAAGTGGCGCCCGACCTCGATCGCCGGCCCGTACGGATCCGCGAGCGCCGCGGCAACAGGCGGCAGCGCGAGGACCGCAACGACGCCCCAGCGCACGGCGCGCGGCACACGCCGCGCCACGCTGCGAAGCCACTCGAAGGCGCGGGTCCGCCGCGCCGCCAGCAGAGCCGCCGCCATCGTGGCCTCGGCAACCAGGAGCGCCACCAGCGCGGCGATGCCCCAGCACCACGTGCCGGCGGCGACACCGACCGTCGCAAAGGCAGTCGGCTCGCCGAGCGTGGCAAGGGCACGGGCATCGGTGAGATGGAGGCGCAGCAGGCCATAGAGCGCGCTGTCCGCCAGCAGCACGCACTGGGCTGCCACGCACCACCCGCAGGCCCACGCCACCGCCGCCCGCCGCCGGCTCACACGCTCCAGCACCAGTGCCCCGGCCAGCCCCGGCGCCAGGATGACGGCGACCGCCAGCGCCAGCAGCCACACGCCCATCGCCTCCGCGGCGATCCCCCCCTCGGCCGGCGCGCACGCCAGAAGGTAGCCCCGCGCCAGCCACGTGCCCAGCGGCACATTGAGCGCCCAGAAGGCCACGACGGCCGCGCGCACCGCCCCGGCGGCATCCGTTGCATGCGTCGTGCTCGTGGCCTCATCGCCCACGCGGCTCCTCCGCTCCCCCCCCACACCCACCCACTCTACCTGGCGGCCCTGTGCCATGCAACGCATGGCGGGCCGGCCCGCGCCTGGCCTTGACTTTCCCGGCGCCACCCGCCATAGTGTGGAGCAGACCATGGAGTCTTCCAGCGCAACATGCGCGCATGTTGGGCCGAGGAAAACTCGGACTGGGCACACCTTATGGGATCGAGCGGCTTTGCGGGCCGACTCCGCCGTAGCGGCTACGTCGCCTCGCGAAGGCGGATCGATCCCGTAAGGCTTGCTCTTCGCTGGCAAGTGGTGTGGCTGCGGAGTTGTTGAAGAGGCAAACAAAACCAACGGAGTTGGCTTTGTTTTCTAGTGTGCCCAGCCCGAGTTTTCCTCTCTGGTTGCGGCCACGGGCCGCGTTAGGGGAAAGGAGACGAGCGATGGCGAGACATGGGCTCTGGCAAGTCGGGCTCTGTGCGTTGGCGATCGCGATCTTCACGACAGGCGGCTTCGCCGAGGATCTGTCGCGCTTCGTAGGGGAGAAGACGCTCGCGACGATCCGCGCTGCGGCGCCGGCCTCGGCGGCCGCGAAGCCGGCGCAGGCGCGGAAGGTGCTTGTCCTCACCGAGTCGGCGAGGGACCTCGAGACGGCGCAGAAGAACCAGGGGATGAAGTTCGTCCCCCACCCCTCCGCACCGCACTGCGCGCTGGCCGTGGCGATCCTCGGCGAGAAGACAGGCGCCTTCGAGGCCACGATCGTCAGCGACCCGAAAGCCCTCAGCGCCGACGGCCTCAAGGGCTTCGACGCCATCGTCCTGGCGAACGTCTACCTGGAGAGCAAGCTCTACAAGACGCCGCGCGATCTCAACCCCAAGCAGGCGCCGGAGTACGAGGCACGCCAGAAGGCCCTGCTGGAGTTCGTCCGGGGCGGCAAGGGCCTCGTCGGCATCCACAACGCCACGTGCACCGCCCTCGGCTGCCCCGACTACCAGCAGATGATCGGCGCCACCCACCACGGCCACGCCTGGTACGCCCACCAGGAGGTCCCCCTCAAGCTCGACGACCCCCAGCACCCGCTCAACGCGGCATTCGGCGGCAAGGGCCTCACCGTCAAGGACGACATCTATACCTTCACGGCGCCCTACAGCCGCGAGGCGCTCCATGTCCTGCTGAGCGTGGACGTCGCCAAGGCGCCGGAGAGCATGACCGCCGAGCGCCCGGACGGCGACTACCCGGTGAGCTGGGTCAAGCCTTACGGCGGCGGCCGCGTCTTCTACACCGCGCTCGGCCACGAGCCGGCGACGTTCCAGAATGCCGCGTTCCTGCGGCATCTGCTCGACGGCATCCAGTTCGCCCTCGGCGACCTGAAGGCCGACGCCTCCCCCGGCAAGCCGCTGCCAGCCAAAGCCGACTTCGCGGTCATGAAAGGCTGGACGCCGCTCTTCGACGGCAAGGACCTGGCCGCCTGGCAGGTGGACAAGAACCAGGAGAAGTCGTGGGTCGTCGAGGACGGCATCATCCGCTACGACGGGAAGTCCGGCACCCTCCGCACCAAGCAGTCGTACCGCAACTACAGGCTGCGGGTGGACTGGCGTCTGCCCCGGAAGGCCGACAGCGGCGTATTCGTCCGCGACAACAGGCAGCTCAACATCTGGACGTGGTCGATGGGCTCAGGCGAGATGTGGGGCTACCGCCAGGGCTTCAAGCCCAAGGACAAGGGCGAGCGCAACCCCTACACGCCGGCGTCGAACGAGGATCGCGCCGTCGGCGAATGGAACACCTTCCTCATCACGTGCAGGGACGACAAGGTCACCGTGGTGCTCAACGGCAAGGAGGTCATCACCGACGCCCTGCTCAAGGGCACCAAGCCGCGCAGCCCCATCGCCCTCCAGCGTCACGGCGACCCCATCGAGTACAAGAGCATCTACATCCAGGAGCTGCCCGAATAGAAGACTCCAGGTGTCTTCTTCGGGACTTGTGGGGGACGCGATGACCTCGCGCGAGCGGATGCTGTGTGCGATTCGGGGTGAGAGGCCCGATCGGGTGCCCGTCGCGCCGTGGGGGTTCGGGCACGTGGACCCCGATAGCGACGTGGGGCGGGAGCTGGTGCACCGCTGCGACCTCTGGATCCCCGGCGGCGGGGGCGGCTTCTCCTTCTCCGGCACGCGGCTCGAGGCGGAGACCGTGCAGGAGGGTTCCGTCACTACAACCACCTACCACACCCCTGCCGGCGATCTGCGCGCGCGGCGGCAGGTGACCGATGTGACGGCGGCGACCATCGAGTTCCCCTGCAAGACCGCTGCCGACGTCGAGGCGCTCCTGTCCGTGCCCTACGAGCCGCTGCCGACGGACTTCGCTCGCTTCCACGACACGAAGCGCAAGTATGGCGACGAGGGGCTGGTCTATCTCGACTGCATGAACGCGGTCTGCTGGCCGGCGACGGTGCTGTCGCCCGAGGACTTCTCGCTGCTGTGGGCCGACGCGCCCGACCTGATGGTCGCGATGACCCGCGCCGGCTCCGAGCGGCTGAACGCCTATACCGAGGCGGCCTGCCGCGCGGGGGTCGATTGCTTCCGCATCATAGGCGGGGAGTACGTGACCGTGCAGCTCGGGCCGAGCGGGGTGCCGCATCTCCTCGCGCCGTTCGACACCGAGCAGGCCGCCATCATCCACCGCCACGGGGGCGTCGTCCACTACCACAACCACGGCCCGATGATGCGGTTCCTCGACGCCCTGGCGGCTCTCGGCATCGACTCCCTCGATCCTTGCGAGGCCCCGCCGTGGGGCGACTGCGATCTCGCCGAGGCGCAGCGCATCCTGGGCGGCCGCGTCTGCATCGTGGGCAATCTCGACGACATGGAGGTGGTCGAGCAGCTCCCCGAGGCCGAGGTCTGCGCCATCGCCGCCGCCCGCCTCGAGGCCGCCGGCCCCACCCACTTCATGCTCGGCGGCACCGCCTCAGGCACCTACACCGAGCGCGCCGCCCGCAACTTCATCGCCCTCGTCCGCGTGGCCAGCAGCCCCGTGACGCCCAGCGCCAGCCACGCCGCGGCCAGCGCGAAGATCAGGCCCGCGTAGACGTCGAAGCCGTAGAGCAGCTTCCCCTCCCCGAAGAGCGGCAACGCGCTCCACCGCCACGCCGTCAGCACGCTGAGTTTCACCCTCGGAATCCATAGAACTGGCAGCACGAGATACGCCGCGCCGGCGAAGCCGGCCCACGCCGTCGCCCGCGGCGACATCCGCAGCCCGAGCAGGAACACGCACGCGAAGGCCGACAGCGCCGGGAGCGTCAGCAGATAGATGGCGTAGGGGGCGTGTATGTCATCCAGCAGCGTCACCCCCACGTGCTTGACGACATACTCAGGCGGTCCCACGCTGCTCGTCATGATGGGGACCCTGGCACACGGCAGGAACACGGCTGCCCCCAGCAGCGCCGTGAGCGCCACGATCGCGGCCTTCGCCCACCTCATCGGCGTCCTCACTTCACCGCGGCGGGTCGTAGCCGCCGGTCTTGAGCCACTCCCACCTCCAGTGGGTCGCCTGGTTCTCCTCGAGCGTTGGGGTCGCGTCCGCCATCGGTCAGTCCCGTCCAGCGTGGCCGTGGCTGCTCGGCTCTGGCATTCAGGCGTCTTCTGGCGCCGA
Source organism: uncultured Planctomycetota bacterium (assembly GCA_964506385.1). Taxonomy (GTDB): domain Bacteria; phylum Planctomycetota; class PUPC01; order DSUN01; family DSUN01; genus CAZDNN01. The sequence goes on along the minus strand of CAZDNN010000097.1, from coordinate 3,215 downwards.
CCTCAACTCGCGGGTCACCCACTCGGCCGAGTCGGGATGCTTGAACGCCACCTCCGTCTTGCCCGAGGGGCGGGTCGTAATGGACAGGCCGTAGGCGGGGTCGTCGAAGAAACAGGACGTGGTGAAGCCCCCGAAGCCGCCGGCCAGTGAGCCGTGGTAGCCCAGGTACTCGAGCCATGGTCCCAGCCCCAGGGCCTCGAGGATCTCGTCCTGGGTCATTTCGTCCTTCAGCATCGCGAGGCGCTCTGGCACGCGGGCGAGTACCTCGGCCGGCGGCGGCGTGAGCTCCACGGCCGCGCTCGTCTCGCGCCCCGATTCCTCGGTCGAGCACCCGCTGAGGACGAGAGCGATGACGCACCGTCGAACAGCGACGCGTGCGTGGTGCATGAGCCAACCTCCTGTCGCGCCCTGTGCAGCGTAAGCCATGCGCCTGGGCGCGTCAAGCGCAAGTGGAGCGTGGTCGAGGGATGCCGCGCAAGCTCGGCGAGCCCCGGACCGGGCCCGAGTGCCAGGGTGCGAGGCGAGAGGGAGCGGAGCGCGAGCATTGCGGAGTTGGGCAACTGCGCAATGACCGTCCCCCTCCCAGTCAGGCCATGCGTCTGGGCGCGTCAAGCGCAGGTGGAGCACGGCCGAGGAATGCCGCGCAAGGTGCCTAAGCCCCGGGGATCGGGCTCGAGCGCCTCGGGGGTGCGAGGCGAGAGGGAGCGGAGCGCGAGCATTGCGGAGTTGGGCAACTCCGCAATGGCCGTCCCCCTCCCAGTCAGGCCATGCGTCTGAGCGCGTCAAGCGCAGGTGGAGCGGGGCCGGGGAATGCCGTGCAAGCTCACCGAGCCTGGACAGGCCTCGAGTGGCCGGTGGCGAGGGGAGGGGGAGCGGAGCGCGAATCTGGCGGAGTTGGGCAACTCCGCAATGGCCGTCCCCCTTCCCGCCGGAGGCTCGGCCCCGGGCTGTGGCGGACAGCCGGAGGGGACACGGGAGTCTCTGGGACGGCTCACGGGCGGCCACGCCGCAGGGGCCCGTCAGGAGGGCAGCGCGTCTGGCCCTGGAGCTCGGGGTATGCCGGGCCCGCGTCTGGATCGTGCTCGTCCTCGTCCCCGATTCGACTCCCGACAACCCCGCAGGCTCAACGCGAAGCGGCCGTTCCTCCTCCCCAGTGGTCGAGATCTGAGCGCGTCAGCGGCCAAGAGGCGCAACGGCGGCACCATCGATGACGAGGACGACGAGGAGGACGAGTGAAGAAAAGGCCCCAACAGCCGGGGCCAGACTCGGCTAGCCGCCCTGTGTTGACAGCGCAGCGGGCATTTGGTTTGATCGGGGGCGGCGGATCTGCACGCGAGACGCGCGACGGAGCCACTTTCTCATGGAGGTGCGACGATCGTGGGCATTCCTCCAACGAGCCTTATCGCTGTGGCCGCGGGGCCGTGGTACACGAACAGCCTGCTGCTGATGGGCGTGGCCGTGGTGTGGCTGATCCTCGCCTACCGTTTCTACGGTCGGCACCTCCAGCGCACGCTCGTGAAACCCACCGACGAGGCAACCCCAGCCGAGGCGAAGCAGGACGGGGTGGACTACTACCCGGCCAAGCGCATCGTCCTGTTCGGCCACCATTTCGCGTCGATCGCGGGTGCGGGGCCGATCCTGGGTCCTGTGCTGGCGTGTGCGTTCTTCGGCTGGGGCGCGACGGCTCTGTGGATCCTGATCGGCGTGGTGCTGATCGGCGCGGTGCATGACTACATGGCGCTGATGATCTCGGTGCGTCATGGGGGCGCGTCGCTGCCGGACGTGGCGAGGAGCGCTGTGAGTCGCTCGGCCCGGGTGCTATTCCTTATCTTCGTGTGGATTGGGCTCGTGCTGGTGATCACGGCTTTCTGCGGCGCGGCGGCCGGCACGTTCGTGAAGGCGCCGCAGATCGTCCTGCCCACCTTCTCGCTGATGCTCATCGCTGTGCTGTTCGGCTTCCTGACCTACAGGGTGAAGCTGAACGTTGCCGTCAGCACGGTGATCGCCCTGGCGCTGCTGCTGCTCGTGATGTGGCTCGGATTCAGATTCCCCATCCAACTCGAGCAGCTCGGGGTGCCGCCGGGATCTGTCAAGGGTGTGTGGCTGGTGCTGCTGATCGTGTACGGGATCGTGGCGTCGGTGCTGCCGGTGTGGGTGCTGCTCCAGCCTCGGGACTACATTGCGACGTGGATCCTCATCGTCGGGATGAGCCTCGGGCTGGCGGGGGTGGCCTACGTGCACCCGACGTTCAACGCGCCGGCCTTCACCGCGCCGATGACGGCGAAGGGGCCTATCTGGCCGATGCTGTTCATCATCGTGGCGTGCGGCGCGGTGAGCGGGTTCCACTGCCTGGTGGCGGGGGGGACGACGTCGAAGCAGCTCGCTTCGGAGCATCATGGGCTGGGCATCGGCTACGGCTCGATGCTGATGGAGGGAGCCCTGGCGATCCTCGCGCTGATCGCGGTGGGGGCGGGGATGTACTACACGGGCGCCCAGGCGGAGGCCGCGGGCGGCGGCGTCGCGCTCACCGAGCTGCTCAAGCCGGGCGGCGGGGGGCCGATCACGGCCTTCGGCCGGGGCTTCGGCGCACTCACCGAGCCGTTCCTCGGGCCCGTCGGCAAAGCGCTCGGTGTTGCGGGCTTCGGGATGATCATCGGGACGACGATGGTGAACGCCTTTGTGATGACGACGCTGGACACGAGCGTGCGTCTCGCGCGGTTCATCACCACCGAGCTGGCGGGGCCGGTGCTTGGCGTGTTCAGGAACCGTGTGGTCGCGTCGGTGGCGGCGGCTGTGCCGGCCTACATCCTGGCGGTGGCGCCTGGGGCCTTCGGGAAGATCTGGCCGATGTTCGGTGCGGCGAATCAGCTCATCGCGGCGCTCGCACTCATCGTCATCTCTGCCTGGCTGCTCAAGCGGGGCAAGCCCGTCGTCTACACCCTGGTGCCTGCCGTCTTCATGCTCGTCACCACCATGGCTGCCCTCGGCTGGCAGGCCTACAGCTACCTGTTGAAGGCCGACAAGCCCGACCTCACCCTCGGCATCACCGCCATCGTCCTTCTCGTCCTCGCGCTCGTCCTCGCCATCCAGGGCCTGCTCGTCCGCCGCAAGCCGGTGCCGCAGACCTGAGGACGGTGGAGGCTGGAGAGCGTCGTTCCCATCGCCTAGCAGCCCGTGGCAGAAGTCCGTTCGGACTGCGTGCGGGTCTTCGGGCC
>CAZDNN010000096.1:0-14680 GCA_964506385.1 uncultured Planctomycetota bacterium | reverse complement strand
CCCTCGCCGCGTGGAGCGCCAGGGAGCTGCTGACCGAGGGGAAGCTGCCGACCCGGGCCGTCTACGTGATGAGCCTGCCGACCATCGAGGCCATCGAGGCGGTGGCGGAGGGCGCCTGCCTCGTCCTGCTCTCGCCCCAGGGGATCTTCCCGTCGGCGCCCAATCGCTTCAAGACCGCGTGGTGGCTGGGCAACGCGAAGGACAACAACGTCGGCACGGTGGTCTACGAGAACCCCGTGACCCGCGGCATGGCGCCCGAGGGCTGGTGCGACGCCGGCTGGTACCACCTGCTGGAGGGCGCCCAGGCCGTCATCCTCGACGACCTGCCCGCGCGGCCCACGGTGCTCGTCCGCGCCATCGAGGTCCACAAGCTCTGCCGCAGCAAGGCCCTGCTCTGCGAGGCCAGGGTCGGAAAGGGCGCGCTCGTCGTCTGCGGCCTCAACCTCACCCTGGACAAGAAGCCGCGCCGGCCCGAGCGCGAATGGCTCCTTGCGCGCCTCATCGAGCACGCGGGGACATTGCCCAAGCCCCGCACCGAGCTGCCCCTGGACTTCCTCCGCCAGCGCGTCGCCGCGATCGCGCCGCCCAGAGGGCCCTTCGTGCTCGGCTTCCAGCGCCTCATCCGCAACGAGGGCGAGAAGGGGCAGTGGCACACCTACCGCGAGGACAACGTCCTCGTCCACACCTGCCGCCAGACCGCCCCCGGCCACCTCGTCGAGTGGGAGACGGCGCCCGCCCCGGAAGCGTTGGGGGACAGGCCGGTCACGTTCGTCTTCGCCGGCGGCCTCGGCTGGGTGAGCCAGCCCAAGACCAAAGGGCTGACGTTCCTCGTCAACGGGCGCGAGGTCATCAGCTTCGACGTGACGCAGGATCGCGCGACCTGGGAGAGCAAGGACGGGAAGGTGAAGCTGCACTTCGTGCCCCGACGCCGCCTGCCGCTCGACGCCGTGGGCTTCTTCTACGTGTCGGTCGCCGCCGAGCTGCTGACGCCGGGCAAACCGTGCCGGCTGGCGGTCCGCTCGAAGGGGAGCGGGAGCCGCCGCTGGTTCGGCCTCAATCCCTACACCGACATTCTCGGCCCGGCCCCGCGCTGAGCTCAGTCCTTCCCCTGCTTCGCGCGGTGGCGGATGGGCAGGTCGGCGATGACGATCTCGGCGCCGCGCTCTGACTTCGCGATGGCGAGCACCGTGCCGTCGCGGTCGATGATGCAGCTATAGCCGATGCCCTCCCAGCCCGGCGCACCCTTGTCCGCCGACCAGTTTGAGCACACGATGGCGAAGCCGTTCGGCACGACGTACCTCCGCGGGAAGATGTCCGTGTACCAGCCCTTGGTGTTCGGGCCGTACCAGCCGATCGAGTAGAGCACGATGTCCACGCCCGCCTCGCCGAGCGGCTTGGGGAGCTTGTGCACCTCGTAGCAGATCATCAGGCCGAGGCGGCCCCAGGGGGTGTCGATGGTCTGGAGCGGGCGCTTGCCTGCGGTGACCCAGAGGCCGTCGCCGGGCGGCCAGAGCTTCTGCTTGCGGTGGTGGAGCAGCAGCCTGCCGTCGGGGCCGAGGAGGGCCTGGCTGTTGTGGAAGCGGCCGTCGGCGGCCTCGATGAGGCCGATAGCCAGGTAGATGCCGTGCTGCTTCGCGAGCTGGGCGAAGTAGCGGGTGGACGGCCCGGGGATCGGCTCGGCCACCGGCGCCACGGGCACCCGGCCCTTCCCCGTCAGCCGCGCCGACCACTCCCTGTCGCGGCCGGGGTCCATGTAGCCGTGCACCGCGCACTCGGGCGTCACGACGATCTTCGCCCCCGCCTCCGCCGCCCGCGCGATGCAGCGCGTGAGGAGCGTGCGGTTGTAGTCCACCTCGCCCATCCGCGAGTAGCACTGCACCGCCGCCACCCGCACCTTACCGGGCGGCGCGGGCCCCAGTTCTCCTGCGGCCGCGAGGCCGGCCGCGCCCAGCGAGAACGCGGCGATCCAGGCTCTCACCTGCATGGGCTTCTCCTCCGCCCCATCATGAGCCTCCGGGGCGGGGAGTTCAAGGCCGTCACGTGCGTGGACAAGCGGCTGCCGGTATAATGGCGAGCGAATAACGGAGGGCGAGAGAGCGATGGCTGAGCCGAGGCGAAGCGATCTGAGAGACTCACTGATGAGGACCGGCGCTGTCGCAGCTGCCCTGCTGCTCTGTCCCGCCGCGTGCAGGTCGCCGAGGAACAACAGTGCGGAGCCCAGGGTCATCTCGTGGCGGGATGCGGCGAGGCACTACGACGAGTTCGTCACCGTTGAGGGCCGCATCTTGGTGACCCGCCGGACGGAGAAGGCGTGCTTCCTGAACTTCCATCCCGACTGGCGGCATTCGTTCACCGCTGTGATCTTCGCCCGCCGCTTCGACGCCTTCCCGCCCGAGCCCGAGGAGCACTACCGCGGCAAGGCCGTGCGCGTCACCGGCTTGATCCGCTACTACAAGGGCAAGCCCGAGATCGTGCTCGAATCCCCCGACCAGATCGAGGTGGTCCGCTGAGATGCAGCTCCCCAGGATGATCCGTTTCCGCCAGCGCTTCGAGGATGACCGCATCGCCGACCCGCGCGCCCGCGCCCGCGAGGCCGCGGCTGAGCTGCTCGTCGGCGCGCCCATCCGGCCGGGCCAGACGGTGGCCGTGACGGGCAGCAGCCGCGGCATCGCCAACATCGCCGATATCATCGCGGGCGCCGTCGCCGCCCTCAAGACCGCAGGACTGGAGCCCTTCGTCGTCCCCGCCATGGGCAGCCACGGCGGCGGCACGGCCGAGCGCCAGCTCAACGTCCTCCACCACTACGGCGTGACCGACGACTATGTCGGCTGCCCCGTCCGCTCGCAGATCGAGGCCGTGCAGGTCGGCACGTCGCCCGAGGGCATCCCGCTGATGATCGACCGGCTCGCGGCGGGCGCCGACCACATCCTGCTGGTCAACCGCATCAAGCCCCACACCCACCTCATCGGCCCGTCGGAGAGCGGCTGCGCGAAGATCCTGCTCATCGGCCTCGGCAAGCCCGCGGGCGCGGCGAGCTACCATCGCGCCTTCGCGCGGTTCGGCTTCGCCCAGGTCTTCCGCTCGGCGGTGCCCGTGCTGCTCGAGCGGCTGTCGGTGCTCGGCGGGCTGGCCATCGTGGAGAACGCGCTCGACGAGACCTGTCGCATCGAGCCGCTGCGAGGGGGCGAGATCCTGGACCGCGAGCCCGCGCTCCTCGAGGAAGCCAAGCGGCGGATGCCCAGGATCCCCGTGGACGACATGCACATCCTGATCATCGACGAGATGGGCAAGGACATCTCGGGCACGGGCATGGACCCCAACGTCATGGGCCGCGACCGCCCCGGCCCCCGCAGCGAGGTCATCTTCGTCCGCGACCTCACCCCCGCCTCCGAGGGCAATGCATCGGGGATCGGCCTCGCCGACGTCACGGTCAAGCGGCTGATGGACAAGATGGACTGGAAGGCGACATTCCTGAACTGCGCGACCGCGCTCCACCCCCACCTGGCCCGGGTGCCCTACGCCTTCCCCACCGACCGCGAGGCCCTCGAGGCCGCCCTCGGCTCCATCAGCGTCACCTCCCCCGACGAGACCCGCATCGTGTGGATCCGCAACACCCTCGCCCTCGCCGAGCTCGAGGTCTCCGAGCCTGTCGCCGACGAGCTGGCCGCCCGCCCTGACCTCGAGCGCCTCGGCGATCCCCACCCCATCGCCTTCCGCCCCGACGGCGCCCTCCTCGACGTCTTCGACCCGCCGATCGCCTGAATGGCGGCTCCCACGAGAGCGACGTGCGATCCGTCCTGAGGGGGAATACGTCGAGCGCCTCACTCCGCCGAAGGCAGGAGGCGGTCACGGAGCCAAGGCGCGACGAGCCGCGTATGTGTGTCGCGCGGCGCGGCGGCGTGCCGGGCGAGGCTGATGGACCAGGAGATGGCGATGAGGAGCAATGCGACGGTGTAGAACGCGGCGCGGGCGCGGCGCGAGGGACGGTAGGTCCGCACAGCAGGCCAGACCCAGCCGACGACGGGAAGCAGGAGGTAGCCCCAGGCTCCCACGAACAGGACGGGCGCCAGGGGGTTGAAGCCCCAGGCCTCCCGGATCCTGCCGTGTCCCATGGCGACGAAGCCGCGGGTCATGCCGCAGCCGGCGCACGGCAGCCCCGTGAGGTTGCGGAAGATGCAGGGGGTGAAGCCCAGGTGCGCGGGAGCCTCCGTCACCATCGGCGTGACGAGCATGGCGAGGACGATGAGCCGCGGGAGCCAGCGTGCCAGACTGCGTCGCATGGCCGTCTCCTTGCGGGGCCGCTCAGCCCTTCTGGAGCGAGTTGCCCTGGGCGTCCTTCATCGAGCCGATGCCGATGAGGATCATGTCGATCATGTTCCAGATACCGAATCCGCCGCACGTGAGCAGCTTGAGGATGCCCAGGCCGGTGTAGCCGAGGTAGAAGCGGTCGGCGCCAAAGGCGCCGAGCAGCCAGGACAAGATGAAGGCGGTCGAGCGGCTCTTCGTCGGCGTGCCGACGGTCGGATCCTCGCGGAGCGCCATGCCGTTGGCGTCCCGCATCGAGCCGACGCCCGTGAGGACCATGTCGATGATGGCCCAGATCGCGAAGCCGCCGCAGGTGAGCAGCTTGAGGATGCCCAGGCCGATGTAGCCGAGGTAGAAGCGGTCGATGCCCATGGTGCCGAGCAGCGCGCTGAGGATGAAGGCGACGGCCTGCGACTTGTCGCCGACCTCGCCACGCACGTGGCGCCCGACGGGGCGGCGGCTGGCCCGGGCGCCCGGCCGACGCGCGGCTGGAACTGGCGGCGGCTTGGGTGCACTCGGCGGCGGTGGCGGAGCGGCAGCGGGGGGCGGCGGCGGCGCAGGGAGCATCATCATCTGCCCGCACTTCGGGCACTTGCCGGTCTTGCCCCCCATCTCGTCCTTGACGGCCAGCGTCGCACCACAGCCAGGACACCGCACCTGGATGGCCATCGCCCGCTCTCCTCTCTCCGCCACTCAGCCGCGTTGCGCCGTGGTTCTCAGCCGCCTGTCCGCCCTCGCCGAGATATCCAGTCCCTAGAACGGGCCGTCGAAGAAGAACCCGTCCTCCTCATCGTCTTCGTCCTCGTCGTCGAACAGGCTGTCGAACTCGTCCATGGCGAGGCCGGCGGCGTTGGCCTCGGCCTGGGTGAGAAAGCCCATGCGCAGGTTCTCGATGATCATCTCCGCGGAGTCGGCGGCGAGCGCCTGGATGAACGGGACGTCGTGGAAGGGGACCACCTCCTCGGTGAGGCCGAGCCACGTGCGGGCGGCGACGCGGTTGATCCGCTGGGTGGCGCGTCCGGCGAGCGACTCCACCTCGAGGTTCACCGCCATCCGCCGCAGCAGGGCCTCGCGCTCCTGGATGGCCACCTCGCGGATGAACCGCGCGAGGTTCTTCTTCGAGAGTCGCTGGGGGCCGCGTCGGGGCCTGTGCTCCTGGCAGAAGGCATAGGCGGCGTCGGAGGCGAAGAACAGGCCGCCGTACATGGGCACCTCGGCGAGGTGCTCGGAGCCTCGGAAGAGGTCGGGCGTACGCTGGAGCAGCTCGAGCATGTACGCCCCGAGGTTCGGCGTCCGGCGGTAAGGCAGGATGGGCTCGGAGCCGAGGTAAGGCAGGCAAACGAGCAGCCGAGCCGGCATCGGCTCGTCGAGCTCCTCGTGGAGTGCCCAGGCGTCGGCCAGCACCTCGCGCGCCAGCTCCACCGAGCAGGGGGCATAGCTGATCTCGACCGGCAGGTCGCGGAACGAGCTGTCCACCTCCGCTCCCTCCTCGGGCACGTACCACACGTCCTTCATTCCCACCTCGTCGTTCACCATCACCGACACGGCGTCCATGCCGCCCTCGGGGGTGCGGAAGAACAGGTGGACGGCCCGCGAGCCCGCGCCGTCCACGCAGGTCAGCATGCCGTGGGAGAAGTCACACAGCACGGTGGCCCGCGGCTCGATGCCAGCTTCGCTGAGATCGGCCGCGAGAAAGCGTGCCTCGGCACCCAGCTCCCCGAGGCCCGGCCAGCGGCCCAGCACATCCAGGCACCAGGCTGCGCGCGGGCACCGCTGCTCGGCGATCATCCTCAGAGCCGCCCGGGCGCCTTCCCCGGCCAGCCCCCACTCCGCCGCAATAGCCACCACGCCGGCCAGTACGGCTGCCGCCGCCGCGGGGTCGCCTGTCGCGAGGTCCGAGCAGAGCATGAATACCGGGCCGAACAACTCCTGCTCGTCCTCGGGCGCCTCGTCGTCCGTGACCAGGCCAAAGGTGCTCAGCACCTGGTCCACACTCGCCGGCTGATCGGACACCTCGGCCAGCAGTTCCTTGAGCTTGCGCTTCTGGATGCCCTCGAAGTCGCGGAAGCAGGCGTGCATCTCCTCCGCCGACAGCTCGCCCCCCAGCCGCACGTAGGTGGGGCCGAGCATGTACTTCCGCTCGTCCGGCAGCTCGCGGTCGTGGAGCGCCCTGTCGAGCGCAGGCAGGGCGGCTTCGGCAACGCGGCGCGCCTTGGCCTCCGGGATGTCGGCGTCCCCGAGCGTTACCATCAGGAGGGTGGCCGCGGCTTCGGCAATGCCACGATCGGCGTCGTACGCCGCCAGCTCCGCCAGTGCCCTCCCGGGATCATCGGCCATCTCGAGGAGCGTCCACAACAGGTCGATCGCGTTGCTGAACTCGTCCCCCCACCCCTCCTGGATCACCTGACGCACGAAGGGCTTGCCTCGGTCCGGCAGCGTGCGTCGCCCACGTTTCGGCTTCGCCATGGCTCACTCCATTCCATCTCGGCGCGTGCTGGGCCGCGTGGTTCCGTGCAGGTGGCGCGTGGGGAACAACTCCCTCGCCATCGCCGTCATGCTCGCGCTTCGGCGCTCCCGTGTCAAATGCAGGACGCCGATGCCCCTATTCGGCCCGCTCCAGCCGGAACGCCCTGTCGGCGGGAAGCTCTCCCACCGACAGCGCCAACCGACCGTCGGCGACTGCCGTGACCACCCGATCGCCTGCCCATCTGCCCAGCCACGGGTCGAAGGCCCGCACTCGATAGCGTCCGGGCGCCACGCCATCGAGGGTCACGGTGACGTCGCGAAGGGTCAGCGCCGCCGTGCCGAGCACCGGCTGGTACCAGGCGTGGGTCTCGTTCCACACCCAGACCAGGGTCGTCCGCCTGCCTCGCAGCGAGAGAGCGCGCACGGGCGGCGTGGGGCGGGCGGCGTCGAGCTCGTAGCGGCCCACGCGGATCCAGTCTTTCCCCGTGTTCTCCACCGTCACTGCGTGCTTGCCGGCTGGGACGGGCACCCGCCAGGCGCGGTTGTACTTCGTCATCGTCTTCGTGTCGTCGGGGACGTCGGCGAAGGTCTCGCTGCGGACGAGCTTGCCGTCCACTTTCATCGCCAGCGCGGCGCCGCCGTGGCCGGAGACGCCCTCGATCGCGACGGCGAATCCGCCGGCGACGGGGAGATCGACGTGGAAGGTGACCGGATTGTGCAGGTCGGGGTGGTTGCCAATGCCGTGGAGGAAGCCGGGCAGCTTCGCGGGCGCATCGAGCGTGCCGTCGGGGCGGACGCGCAGCGCGACGGGCTGGTTCGCGGGGCCTGGCTTGAAGCCGGCCTGCTTGCCCGGCCGGAAGGCGAGCGGGCCGAAGCCGTGCCTGGGGTCGGGCTTCGCGGCGACGGTGGCCCTCTCCGACGGCTGGAAGCCCTCGGAAGGCCAGTTGATGCCCTCGACGAACGTCGCCACCGAGCGGAAGCGCGGCCAGAGCTCGTGGTCGTCGATCCACTGCCACCACCAGGACATGGCCGTGCCGCAGCCCCCTGACATCATTGCCGCCCAGAGGCCGTTGTGGAGGCTCACGCCGCGGCTGTCCCGCTCGGCGTGGCGGTTCTTGCGGCGGCCGAACTCGCCCATCAGCACGGGCTTGCCGTGACCCCGCAGCTTCGCATGGGCCTCGGCGACCAAGGTGGCGAAGGCCTGCTCGCCGTCGGTGTACTGGTGGCGCTGGGCGATCTCCATCAGCGGCTGCTCCCACAGCGGGTCATCCTCGATGCCGGCGAAGCTGCTCGTGATGATATGCTGCTGCGGGTCGATGCTGCGCAGATACTCGGCCATCTCGCGATGCCAGGCTCGCACGCTGTCGGGCGCGCTCTTCCAGCCGTTCGTGATGTTCACCTCGTTGAAGAACTCCCAGGCGAGCACCTCCGGCGAGTGGCCGTAGCGCGCCACCAGGTAGCGGAGCAGCGCCTTGTAGATCGCCTTCGCGGCCTCGTCGGTGAAGAACTCCTCGGGCGTCGCCGCCGCGCCGCCGTGCGCCGCGTTCCACGGCGAGTCCTTCCAGTAGGAGCCGGGGGTGACCCGCGTATCGACCTCGCGGAAGTCGGTGATGCAGACCATCACGGCGACGCCCTTCTCGGCGCACAGGGCGAAGAGCGCGTCGAGACGCGCTGCACGATCCTGCTCGTAGCGCAGCGGCCCGCCCTCCTTCGTCAGGAAGCCCATGGTGCGCGGCGAGAGCCAGATGCGGATGAAGTTGCCCCCGTGCGCAGCGAGCTTCCCCACGTAGTGCTGGTACGTTCCCAGACCGCGCCCGAGCAGGTTGATGCCGTTGGCGAAGAACGGCTTGCCTGAGTCGAAGGCCAGGTAGCGACGGTCCTTCTGACTGACCCGCAGGTAGCCGTCGGTCTTCGCATCGGCCACGGTCACGGTCTGCCAGGCGCTCGCCCGCTTCCCCGCCGCATCGCGCACCCTGGCACGGATGCGGTACTGGCCGGCCTCCTGCGGCCGCAGGCGCACGAGCCAGCGAGGCGGGCCGCTGGCCTTCCATGCCATCGGCGCGCGGGTCCGCCGCAGCCGCCAGATGAACTCGACCCACTCCCCCTCGCGCGCGCCCTGCACCGCCGCGATCCGCGCCTGGAACTTGCGGTCATCCTGCGTGTAGAACTCGATGCCCGGCCCCTCGTCCCGCAGGCCCGAGAGCGGGCAGACCCACAGCCGCAGCTCATCGAAGCGCGTCCAGTCGGCGTTCTCGAGATGCCGGCCGAAGCCCGGCCAGCCGGGCACCTTGCCCGCGGTCACGGCCACCCGCAGGCACTGCTTCCCGCCGTGGGCGCGCTCGCGGTCGAGGGCCACCGAGTCGGCCCGCTGGCTCTCCCAGGCCAGCTCGCCCTCGAAGTCGTCGAGCACCACCCGCTCGCCCTTGTCGCGGTCCACCAGCACGAGGTCGTCGAGCAGCAGCTCCAGCCGCGTGCCCTTCCGGTAGTTCTTGGTGCCGAAGAACACCCGCAGGTGCTTGACGAGACGCTGCTCCTCGCGCTGCGGCGTCGCATCGTGAGGGACAATGAAGAAACCAGGAACGACCAGCTTCCTTCCCGACGGGGCGACTACGTCGGCATCGAGCGCCACGGCCGACGGGTCGAAGGGATTGGCGTACTCGGGCAGGCCGCCGACGCGCAGCTCGGCGAGCTGGCCCCTCGCCACAGCCTTCTGTGGAGTCGCGATCGTCAGCTCGCCGCCCCAGGCTGAGGCGCCGATGGACATGAGAACAGCACTGCAACGGAGAAGAGAGAGAAACGTCCAACGTTCAACGTTCAACGCCCAACGTCCAACGCAAGAGGGACACCCGCGGGAGCAATTCATGGTTTGGCGCTCCCCTTATTGCGTTCGGCGGTGCGGATGCTGGCGTCGAAGATCTTGATCAGTTCCTCGGTCTCGCCGAGGAGCGGATCCACCGCGGACGCGGGCCCAAGAAGCGGAATCCGCCGGACCAGTCGGAGCCAGCGCTTCGCCTCCCGAAGCTCCTTCAGGCAGACCTTCATCTTGTGGATGAAGTCGCGTCGCGACTCGGCCGACTGCGCCTCCCCGTGATGGGGAAACGGGGACGTGCCGGACCTCAGGAGTTGCGTCGCCACATGATTGCCAGCGCGCGTGTTGGGCAGCCGCTCGGTGATCCGCACGATCTCCGCCGAATGGTCCAGAAGCCTGTCCTCGAGATCGAACACCCGTCCCTCCATCTCCCTGCCTCCTTCCCGCCCCTTGGGCATCGGTGTCCTACTGGCCTCTCGTTGAGCGTTGGGCGTTGAACGTTGAACGTTGGACGTTCTCTTGTATTCGCCTCCCGCGGCGCCGGCCGTCTCACAACAGCAGCTTCCGAAGCAGGGGCTCGAGTGCGTCGGCCTGGCGCATGAAGCCGAGGTCGGTGGCGTGGGAGCCATCGACGGTGGCCTCGCCGTCGTCGCCGAAGAGGGTCTCGCCCTCGACGTAGTGCAAGTCCTTGACGCCGGCCGCGACGAGACGGTCGTATGCCTTGCGGAGGGCAGCTCGGCTCGTGTCGTTGCGCCTGCGGTGCCCCGGTGAGAGCCAGGCATTCTGGTAGGTGCGGTCCTCGACCAGGACGATGGGCACGGCCGGGCGGGCCTTGCGGAGGATTCGGACGAGCGGCTCCGTGCGCTGGGCGACGGCATCGGCGGCCATGTTCGGCAGGCAGTCGATGACGTAACAGCAGGCGTCGAGCTCGCCCATGAGCTCGGCCAGCTCGGGGTCCATGGTGCCGTTGCCCGAGAAGCCGAGGTTGAGGGTCGGGCGGTCGAGCCGCCGCCCGAGGATGGCCGAGTGCACCATGGCGGGCCGCGAGGCGCAGCCGCCCTGCATGATGGACGTGCCGTAGAAGACGATGGGCTTGGGCCGCGCCGGGAGCGGGCGGAGGTACGTCCCGGGCTTCACGCCAATCTCGAGGGATTCCGTGCCGTTGTAGAGCGGCAGGTAGAGCATCCAGGTGCGGCGGCCGGCTGGGATGCCTGCGATGAGGCGTGCCTTGTTGGTCTGGCCGCCGGGACGGCCGACGGCGACCCAACGCCAGCGCCCCTGGGCGTCCTGCGCGTAGAGGTCGAGGCCGCTGACGCCGGTGGCTGGCATGTGGTTCATCGCCAGGTTCTTCGACAGGAGCGACCATTTCGCGGTGATGGCCGTCGCCTCGGTCTCGAAGCGCACGCACATGCCCGCCGAGTGGCGGCTCAGGCCCCACACGGGCGGCCGCACCTTGCCCTTGGCCTTGGCGGGCAGGCGGTCGAAGTAGCGTTCGGTCTCCGCCCAGCCTTTGCCCTCGACGCCCCAGCCGGCGGCCTGCACGTCGGTCCACGCGAGGCCATCCTCGCCGATCTTCGGAGCAGGCGGGCGGGTGGCTTCGCCTGCGCACGCGGCCATGGCAGCGCAGCCGCTCAGGGCCAGAAAGCTGCGTCGGTTCACTGGTGTATCTCCTCGTTGGGCGGTTTGCTAGCGGGGGGCGATGGCGTAGGTCTTGCCTGCCTGCGTGGCGAAGGCGGCGACGACGGGCTCGGGGTGCTCGGCCTGCACGGCGTGGCCCTCGCATCGGACCTCGACGGGCGCCTGGGCGCGCAAGCGGCACGGGCTGCCGATGAGCGAGCGGAGCGTCGCCGCGGCGAGCTTGCCCTCCTTCCAGGCGATGTCCACCACGAAGCCGCCGCGGGCGCGCAGGCCGGTCACCGAGCCCGTGGGCCAGGCGCTCGGCAGCGCGGGCAGGAGGTGCACCTCCCCACCGTGGCTCTGGAGCATCATCTCGCAGATGCCAGAGCAGGCGCCGAAGTTGCCGTCGATCTGGAACGGTGGGTGTGCGTCGAACAGGTTTGGGTAGGTGTGGCCTGGCGAGAGCTGGTTCGAGAGCATCAGGTAGGCGTGGTCGCCGTCCTCGAAGCGTGCCCAGCAGTTGATCTTCCAGCCCATCGACCAGCCGGTGCCGCCGTCGCCGCGGAAGACGAGCGACTGCATGGCCGCTTTCCACAGCTCGGGCGTCCCGCGCCGCGTGATCTCGTCGCCGGGGAACAGGCCCCAGAGGTGGGAGATGTGGCGGTGGTGGTTCCGCGGGTTGTCCTTGTCCTCGAGCCACTCCTGAAGCTGGCCATGCTTGCCGATCTGGTTGGGGGCGATGCGCTTGCGCATGGCAGTGAGCTTCGCCCTGAGCTCTGCGTCCACGCCGAGGATCTCGCTGGCCGCGATGACGTGGGCAAAGAGGTTGCGGATGATCTGGTGGTCCATGGTCGGGCCCATGACCAGGCCGCCGTTTTCCGGCGAGTTCGAGGGGCCTGAGATCAGCCACCTCTTGTCGCTGCGGGGATCCTCGATGAGGAAGTCGACGAAGAACTCGGCGGCGCCCTTCAGGATGGGGTATGCGGTCTTCGCGAGAAACTCCTTGTCGCCGGTGAACTCGTAGTGCCACCACAGGTGCTGGCAGAGCCAGGCGCCGCCGACGACCCAGATCCCGTGGTTCGAGGCGTTGATGGGGGCCGTGCCGCGCCAGAGGTCGGTGTTGTGGTGGAGCACCCAGCCGCCGCAGTCGTAGAAGGTCTTCGCCGTTTTGCGGCCGGTCGCCGCGCAGTCGGCGAGCATGGCGAAGAGCGGCGCCGTGCACTCCGCGAGGTCGGTCGGCTCGGCGGGCCAGTAGTTCATCTCCGTGTTGATGTTCACCGTGTATTTGCTGCCCCAGGGCGGCCGGAGGTGGGGGTTCCAGAGGCCCTGGAGGTTGGCGGGCTGGCCACCGGGCCGGCTCGATGCGATGAGGAGGTAGCGGCCGAACTGGAAGTAGAGGGCGGCGAGGTGGGGGTCGTCGCCCCCCTTGAAGTCGGCGACGCGCTGGTCAGTCTCCTTCGCGGTGGCGTCGGTGGTGCCGAGGTCGAGGGCGACGCGGCGGAAGAGGCCCTGGTGGTCGGCCACGTGGTCGCGGCGGATGGCGTCGTAGGGCTTGTCGCCGAGCTTCGCGAGGACGGCCTCGCAGCGGGCCTTGGGGTCGGCCGAGATGTCCTGGTAGCTCACGTAGCTGGTCGCGGCCGTGAGGATGAGGGTAGCGGCATTGGCGCCCGCGATGCTCACCTTGTCGTTGGCGACAGTGGCGGCGCCGCCGCGGACCCGCACCTTCAGGTGGGCCTCGAAGCGCAGGCGGCTCTCCGTGCCGGTGCCGCTCTTCTGCGTGACCCGCCCGCGAAGGGCAAGGGTGTCGTCGCTGATGCGGACCATATCGGCCTCGGCGTGGGGGCTGGTAAGGGCGGCGTCGAAGGCCAGCTCGCCCGGCTTGTCCGAGACGATGCGCACGACGATCGCCTGGTCGGGGTGGCTCGCGAGGACCTCGCGGGTGTAGGTCACGCCGTTGGCCGTGTAGCGCACGCGGGCAACGGCCTCGTCGAGGTCGAGCTCGCGGCGGTAGCCGGTGACCTTCAGGTGGCCTGGGAACGCGAGGTTGAGGTCGCCGAAGGGCTGGTAGTACTCCTGGCGCAGGGGCACGCTCATCATCTCGCGGCCTGCAAGCCGCTCGGCCTCGCGCTGCTTGCCAGCGAAGAGCAGCTTGCGGACCTCGGGCAGGTGCTGGGCGGCGCCGGGGTGCTGGTAGTCCTGCGGCTGGCCGGTCCAGAGGCTGTCCTCGTTGAACTGGATGCGTTCGACGTCGATGCCGCCGAAGACCATGGCGCCCATCCGCCCGTTGCCCACGGGCAGCGCCTCCTCCCACCGCCGGGCCGGCTTGCGATACCACAACACCCACGTGCCTTCCGGTGCCTTCACGTGCTCTGCTCCTTCGATGACGGCCTGACCGAGCGTGCGCGGCGAGGGCCTGCCGCGGCCGCGCCGCCGGGGGATCGCCTTGCCCACAGGCGGCTTCGCCGCCGCCAGATAGGTCTCCGCCAGTTTCTCCGCATCAGCCCCCTCGGGCCACGCCGCCCACGAGAGATCGTCGCCGGTGCGCAGCTCCCAGAAGCCCGACAGCGACAGGCCCTTGCTGCCCAGGAACAAGCCCGGCTCGCCGCGGCAGATGCCGCCGCCGCCTGACTTGTCATAGGCTCGGACCGCGATCAGGTTCCACGCACCAGGCCTGACGTGCTTCGCATCCACCCGGTAGCGGCGGTAGGCGCCCGCCTGCCCGTCGTACTTCGGCGGCATCCGGCCCGTCGCGCCCACCTTGACGCCGTTGACGAACGTCTCGTCGGCGTCATCGACGCACCCGAGCTCGAGCTCCAGCGTCTTGCCCTTCCACTCAGCCGGCACCTTCACGAAGCAGCGGTACCACGCGAAGCCGTCGTAGCGGCCCAGCGCGCCGCCCGCCTTCTCCCAGAAGCCGGGCACGCGCACCGTCCGCCAGCCCTCTCCCGCCCGGGCCGACGCAGCTACGACACCGACCAGAAGGAGCCATCGCACAGTGCGGCTCGTCACGGAGATTCTCCTTTCGGGTACAGGCAGTCCGTCTGCACGTCATCGAGCCTCCCCCCCTCCCGGCCGCGCACGGCGAGGCAGAACTGCCAGGGGCCGCTCCACTGGGTGATCTTCAGCACCAGCGCGTTCCAGCCCTGGCGGAGCGCCACGTTCGCCCTGTAGCCGCCGGGGACGGCGGCGCCGCCGACGTTCTTCGCGTGCACGAGCTTGCCGTTGAGCCACACCTTGTTGCCATCGTCGGTGCCGAACTCCAGGCGCGCCGCCTGCGCCTTCTCCGAGTGGAGCCAGGTGCGGACATAGCAGACCCGGTGGTCGCCCGCGCCGAGGGCGCCTGCCAGATCGAGCATCCAGGGCTGGCTCGGTGGCCCCAGGGGCAGCAGGCGCCAGTCCCCGCCGCCCTTCTCGGGCGGGAAGGCGATGCCGAAAAGCTGCGCCGCGGCCTTCCCCTCCTCGAGGTAGGGGCCAGAAACCTGC
>CAZDNN010000095.1:1287-14721 GCA_964506385.1 uncultured Planctomycetota bacterium | reverse complement strand
GAAGACGGGCGACTCGATGACGCCGGTAAGCCCGTCGCCGACGATGCCCTCGGGCTTGCGCCCGAGGGTGTTGAGCACGGCCTTGCCCTGCTTGTTGAGCGGGCCGCGGCGGTAGAAGGGCATCGCAGTGCTGCGCGCGGCAGGCAGGTCGCCCTCGACGACCCGCCAGCCGTCCATTCCCTCCTCGAAGGTGAATCGCAGGCGGCCGACGGGCTCGGCGCCATCGTACTTCGGCGCGGCTGAGGCCTTGGCGCGCGTCGGACGGCGGCGTCTCTTCCAGAAGCCCATGTCGGGGCGCTTCGGCCCGTCGTCGAAGAATCGGGCGCCCTGGCCCACGCGGTCGTAGTCGCCGAGGTCCGCTCGGGCCTTCTCGATGAGCCCCATCAACCGCGTGACGACGTCGGGATGCTGTCCCGCGACGTTGTGCTTCTCCTCGATGTCGGTCTTGAGGTCATAGAGCGACAGCTCCTCGACCGCGTCGACCATCCGCGCCGACCAGCCGCACCACGGCGGCTTCGCGGGCCGGGGCAGCACGAGCTTCCACCGCCCGCTGCGCACGGCCTGGAGGTGGGTGTAGCAGTAGAAGTAGTACGCCTCGTGGGGGCTATTCGCGTCGGGCTGGCCGCTGAGGACGGGCCAGGCGTCGCGGCCGTCCAGGATGCGGCCGTCGGGGAGCGTCGCGCCGGCGAGCCCCGCGAAGGTGGGCAGCACATCCATCGTGGTGACCAGCTCGCCGCTGACCTTGCCGGCAGGAATCCTGCCGGGCCATCGGGCGATGCAGGGCACGCGGGGGCCGCCGTCCCACGTCATCATCTTGCTACCCCGGAGCGGGTCGGCCGAGCCGCCGTAGTCGCCGATCTGCCGCTCGACCCACGGGCCGTTGTCGGAGGTGAAGAGGATGAGGGTATGCTCGTCGAGGCCCAGCTCCTTGAGCGTCGCGAGGATCTGGCCGAGGGACCAGTCGAGCTCCTCGATGACGTCGCCATAGAGCCCGCGCTTCGACTTGCCTCGGAACGCCTCGGACGCGCCGAGGGGCACGTGGGGCATGTTGTGGGCAAGGTAGAGGAAGAACGGCTCGTCGCGGTGCTTGCGGATGAACCCGATCGCCTCTTTCGTGTAGGTCTGCGTCACGAGATCCATCTCGCCCTGGTCGAGGAAGTCGTCGATCACCTCGTTGCCGCGCATCCACTGCGTCTTGAAAGACCTGGGCGTGACCGTCCGCGTGAAGCCGTTGTGGAGGGGGGTGCCGAAGAAGAAGTCGAAGCCCTGGCCAAGGGGCATCAGCTCGCGGGGATACTGGCTGCGGCGTCCGCCGGCCAGATGCCACTTGCCGATGAGGCCGGTCGCGTAGCCGGCCCCCTTGAGCACCTCGGCGACCGTGACCTCCTTCGGATGGAGGATGGAGTGCTGGCCTTTGGTGTTGCCCGGCTCGCCGACGCGGATGGGGTAGCAGCCCGTCATCAGCGCGGCGCGGGAGGGACCGCAGACGGGCTGGGCATAGAAGTCGGTCAGCCGAATGCCCTCGCGGGCCATGCGATCGAAGTTCGGCGTGCGGATCTGGGGCGAGCCGAAGCAGCCGACGTCGTTGTAGCCCTGGTCGTCGGTGAAGAAGAGGATGAAGTTGGGCTTGCGCCCAGCAGGTGCGGCGGGCAGGCGGCCGACTGCGGCGCCGGCCGTCGCGCCGGCAAGGCAGGAGAGGAACCGGCGGCGGTTCATGGAAGGCAGCTCCCGTTCAGCGACTGATGGTGATCGTCCTGTCCCGCTGGCCGACGGGCAGGTCGGCGACGAAGAGGCCATTGCCCCTGTCGGTGAAGGCGGCGCCGCGGGCATTGGGCGTCCCGCCGTCGCACCAGAGGGCCAGGGGGCCGGCCTCGGCCATGCGCAGCTTGAGCTGCTTCTTGCTCACGGACAGCACCTCGACCGCGGCGGGCGCCAGGTACTTGTCCGGACGGCCGATGACCGCCCAGCCCTTGCGGATCGGGCACAGGAGCAGCAGGCGATCGGTGAAGCCGTCGAGCTCGAAGGCATGCCGGCGCGCGAGCTTCCTCGCCGTGCCCTGGTACCAGTCGTAGACGACGAGCCCCTCCTTCGGCGCCTCCCACGGCCCCGGATAGGGCTGGATCATGCCGCTGGCGTGGCGGTAGTCGGCGGGGGCCACCGCCGCCTTGAGCGGCGTCTCGGGCGTCGGCTCGGCGAGGTTGCAGACGTGGATGGCGGCGGCGCCGCCCGGCAGCGGGGCGATGGCGCGGTAGGCGACCCGCTCCTTCATCGGATCGACGCAGGCGCACTCGGGCAGCGGGGCGGCCGGCGCCAGGGGACGCAGCAGCTCACCGTCGGCGTAGCACAGCGGCAGGACGCGCTCGGCCACGATGTCGGCCGGCGCGTCGCTCAGGTAGACCGGTCCGCCGGACATGGCCTTTGAGACCGCCATCATCCGCCCCGTGTGGGGGTCGCAGGAGTGGAACATGTCGTGGTCGCCCCACACGGTCTGGCAGAGCCAGAGGGTGTTGGCGTAGCTCTGCCAGATGTGCGACTTGGCCTTCGCGGCGTCGCCCATGCCGTAGTCGATGCTGCACCGCGTGACGGCGTTGCGGGTGTTGAAAACACAGACAGCGTTGTGGGCCATGCAGTTGATCAGGCCGTCGAAGCGGGCGGCCGCGACGTCCTGGAGCGCCAGGCAGCAGTTGCGGCCCGAGCGCACGGCGTTGTCGCTGCCGTTGTACCAGGCCAGGTTGGTCGCCTGGTCGTCGATCTTCACGAAGTCGAAGCCCTCGGCGGCCACGGCGCCCAGGAAGGCATCGTAGAACGCCTTCGGGCCTCCGGGCGACTCGCGGGGCAGGATGGCGCCGGAGGACAGGCCCATGAGCTGGCCGTTGAGCTTGGGGCTGAAGTCGTTGTCGGGCGAGACGGTCCGCCAGTAGCCGTTGAAGTTGTGCCACACGCCCATCCAGCGGACCTTGTCGGCCTTGCGGCGGCGCAGCAGTGGCTTCCAGCCCTTGGGGAACTTCTCGTTGGGCGCGAAGCTCACGAGCCGCCGCTCCTCGTGCTGGAGGTGGCCGTCGTCTACCAGCACGTAGCGGACCGGGACGTCGGCGCGCTCGAGCTGCTCGACGGCGTCCACGAGCAGGTCGGAGGAGATGCTGGTCTTGTACTCCTCCCAACTGCACCAGCCGAGGTATCGGAAGATCTCGGGGTAGTCGCGCTCGTGGCGCGGCGTGCAGGAGCCGGTGACAGCGAGGGCCTCGGCCCAGGCGTCGCGGCAAGCGGAGTAGAGATCGGCGTTGCGCCCCCAGGCGACGAGCGGCGCGTCGCAGGCCACCGGCTCGGTGCCCAGGGTGCCGAGGTTGAGCACCAGTCGCCCATCCGACGCGACGTTGAGCCAGGCCATCGTCTCGGTGCCGACGAGGGGCAGGATGGCGAGATAGCCGCGCCGCAGCGCGAAGACGGCGAAGAGCGCGCCGTAGTTGAGCTTGCCCAGCCTGTCCTTGAAGGGCCACGGCAGCACGCGGTTGGCGCCCGCGGGCCAGCGATCTGGCCAGTCACTCGCGAACCAGCAGCCGCGCGTGAAGGACGGGACGACGATCTCGCGGCGCTCGAGGATGCCGAAGCGGTCGGGCGAGCCCTCGTAGGCCTCGAGCACCTCGCTCCCCCGGGCGGGCGCCCGGCGCAGGACGAGCCGCTGCGTGATAGCGGTGGTCGCGTGGGTCATGTCGGGCCAATGGTCGGGTCCACGCTTCTTCTTGCGCGGCATCATCTCTCCTTCTTCTTGCGTGGGGAGGCGCGCCCGGTTCGGGAGGGCAGGCGGAAGCCCGTCTGCTGCTTGAGTCGGGCCAGCTCGGCGCGCAGACGCCCGAGGGTGGCGGCGTGGGCGGGCGCGGCCGCCTGGTTACCGAGTTCGTGGGGATCGGCCCGAAGGTCGTAGAGCTCGACGACCTTCGGGTGCTCGGGGTACTCGATGTACTTCCACCGGCGGGTCCGAACGCCGAAGGTCGAAGGGCGGTTGAACCTGCGGTCGCCCTCGCGGAAGTACTCGTAGAGGAAGCTCTCCCGTCCCGCGTCGCGGCCGGCGAGGGCGGGCAGCCAGCTCCTGCCCTGCATCGACGCGGGCGGCGTGAGGCCGGCCAGCTCGAGGAGCGTGGGCGCGAGGTCGATGTTGAGCACCAACGCATCCGGGCGGGAGCCGGGCCTCGCGAGAGGGGGATAGCGCATGAGGAGGGGGATGCGCATCGACGGCTCGTAGGCCGCGCGCTTGTCCCACAGCCCGCCGTGCTCGCCCTGGAAGTAGCCGTTGTCGCCGGCGAACACGATGGCGGTGTCGTCGAGCACGCCCAGCTCCTCGAGCGTCTTGAGCACGCGGCCGAGGTTCTCGTCCACCGACGTCACCGCCCGGCAGTAGCTGCGGACCGCATCCCGCCAGTTGGCCGGCATCTTGCGTCCCCACGGCACCTTGTCGTCGAGGCGGTCCTTCGGATTGTGGCGGCTCTCGATCTCCGCGTCGGCGTAGAGGCCGGCGTGCCGCTTCGCAGGCGTCTTCACGAAGGGATGGCCCATGGAGCCCAGCGCGTCGAAGCGCTGGTCGTCGGTGAGGATGAACACGATGTTGGGGCGTCGTGCCGCTGCCTCGCCCGCCCCTGCCGCGCCGCTGGCCGCAGCCACCGCCAGGGTCTGGAGGAACTCGCGCCGCCGGAGCCCGTCGCCCACCTGCACATCCCCTTACCGAGACTGCGGACGTCCCCTTGCCCGTGGAGGACCCTCCCTCCCGCCAGTGTAACCGATCCGGCCCGAGAGATCACATGCGGCCCCCGGTGGCCGCTTCACCGGGCCGCGGTGCGCAGGCTCAGGGCAGCAACGGGCAGATCCCACACTTCCGAAAGTGCGCGATCTCTCACCGTGCGCCCCAGAGGCCAAGCTGCGCGCCGGCCAAAGGCCCATGAAAAGGGGTTGCACGGGCGCCTGCGAGCCGATACACTATGGCTTGTGCAGTTCCCCGACGCCGCTACCCCATGGGCGGATCCCTGCCGCTCGTTGCTGAGATACGGCACCTTCCGATGGCAGTGACCTTCCAGTCTATCCGCAGCGGCAGCTCCGCCAACTGCCTGCTGCTCCGCAACGGGGAGACGGTGCTCCTGATCGACGTCGGCTTCCCGACCCAGCGCGAGTGCCGGGCGGCCCTGGAGCCTGTGCTTCCCGCCGTCGGCGGGATTCTCATCTCCCACCTCCACGGCGACCATGTCCATTACTCGGCCCTGCGCGTCCTCGACGGCTGGCGCACGCCGGTCTACATTCACGAGAGCGACGTCGAGGAGTTGGCGGCCCGACACTTCCGGGGCAGGGCGTTCCGCGGCCTGGACGTGCGGCCGTTCTCGGATGCCCCGTTCCAGATCGGCGCCTTCACGATCCGGCCCTTCGAGGTGCCCCACTACCCGGCCCGCAGCACCTTCGGCTTCGACATCCGCTGCGCCAGCAACGGCAGAATGCAGAAGGTCGTGATCGCGTCGGACCTGGCCGACTGGTTCGCCCTGGAGCCTTGGTTCGCCGATGCGGACTTCATCTATGTCGAGGCGAACCACGACCCGCATCTCCTGGAGTTGCGCTGGAACCCGAACTCGTGCTACCACCTGAGCAACGGCGAATGCGGCCGCCTGCTGCGGGGCGCCTTCGAGCACAGCGAGAGCCTGCCCCGCGCCGTGATGCTCGGGCACCTGAGCGACGAGCGCAACGAGCCGAGCCTCGCGACCCACACGGTCTGGGAGATCCTCGATGACGCGGGGTTTGGCGGCGTCGAGATCCACGTCGCCCCCGCGTCCGAGCCCTCCGAGCCGATCCACGTCGCATGACCCACCTCGGTCGCATCGCGCTGCTCCTCCTCGCCACCTTCACCGAGGCCGACGTCCTCGCCGGCAAGCCCGTCTCGGACAAGGCCCGCCTCCGACTGCTCGTCAATCAGGCGACCGGCCGGCGGAAGTGACACCAGACGTTGGGGCGCGGGAGGGCGAGACCCCTGCCGAGCCGTCGCCTGTCCTGGCAGTCGGGTCATCCGTCCCGGTGCATCGCTCGTCCTCGCGGCTCAGCGGGAGCTTCGCCCTCCCACAGCTCGGGCCCACCCGCAACGCGTCGGGCCGGCCGAGTCGATCGAGCACGCGCTGATCGCCGCCGACGATCTGCTGTGGGCGACGGCCCGACGGCGTGGGTTCCGGCCCGGTCCTGTTCGACGCCATCCCCCGGGCGCGCGCTATGCTCTTCACTTGACACGACGACGGGGCACGTCTAGTATTTGGCCGTCCTGGCCTTGATGCGAAGACCCTGTAGCGTGGCTGTGGGATCCGAAGTGGGATCGAGCAAGCTCGACACACTGCGGAACTGGCTGAGGACGCACGAGAAGATCCTCGTCGTCGCGGTCGTGGCCTGGGCCGGCTTCTTCCTGCGGAGTTGGGAGGGGGACCTCCACGGCGACCCGGTCCGCTACGCTGCCGTCTCCAAGACGGTTCTCACGACCGGCGACTGGATCACGATGCACGACGCTCCGGGCGTCGTGTATCCGAACAAGCCGCCGCTCATGTTCTGGCTCACCGCCGCGGCGTTCCGCGTCTTCGGCTTCAGCACGTGGTCGGCGAAGCTCTGGTCCTGCCTGTTCGCCTTCGGCGGGTGCTTACTCACGTTCCTGATCGGGCGGCGGCTCTTCGGCGAGACCGTGGGGATGCTGGCCGGCGTGATGCTGGCCACCATGTCGGGCGTCGTCATCAACGCGATCGACTGCCGCCTCGACTCGGCGGTGACCTTCTACACGCTGCTGGCTGTCTACGGGGCGCTGCGTGCGGCGACGGACGCGCGCCCCGTCTGGCTGCTCCTGCCGGGCCTGGCCGCCGGCCTCGGCGCGATGACCAAGGCATCTACGCTCGTCCACGTGCCGGTGCTCGTGGCGATCGTGCTGGTGGCCTGGCGGCCTTGGTATCTCATCCATCCCTGGCTCCTCGCCTCCGTTGCTCTCGCGGCCGCGATTGCGGCGCCGTGGCACATCGCGATGGTGGCCCGCCTCGGCGCCGCCTACACGGAGGCGTACGTGGGCGAGCAGATCGGGAGCCGGATCGCCCTCGGCAGCCACGTCATCGAGAACGTGGGGAGGAACGCCGTCTCGGTGTCGGTGCGCGGCCTGCCGTGGTGGCCATTGGGCGCGTGGGCGCTGGTACGCTGGCGCCGGGCCGAGGCGCCCAGGCGCAGGGCGATGGCCGTCGCGGCCCTCTGGATCGTCGCCGTGATCGCGCTCATGGCCATCCCGCCCAAGAACTACGACCGCTACGTCATCCAGGCCTATCCCGCCGTGGCGCTGCTCGCCGCCGCCGGGCTCGCCGCGCTCCTGCCCGAGAGCGCGCGCGACGCGATGCCGCGGGTGCTGCGCTGGCTCGTAGCGCTCCAGGTCTTCGCGCTCGCTACGTTCCCACTGGACATCCATACCTACAGTTGCGCCGGCTTCACGACCGCGCGGCCGCTGCTCGACAGGCTGATGCCGGGGGCAGAGATCGCGTGCCACTACCCCAAGGCGCCCTCCGGGCGGCGGCAGCCCAAGGTCCGCTGGGGGCTCCGCGCCAAGACCTACTGGTATCTCGACCGCGAAGTCGTCAACTACGCCACGCCCGCCGAGGTCGCCGCCGCCGCCCCACTGCTCCTCATCACCCGCGACGACGAGGTCGAGTCGCTGACGGCGGTGGGCTACGACATGTGGCTCGAGCTCGACAAGAGCTACCGGCTGTTGCGGCGCCGGCGCCGAACCGCGACAGAACCCGCCGAGGAACGAGGTGCACCGTGAGGAAGCTCCTCTCCCTTCTCCTGCTGTGCGCCTGCGCGGTGACGGCGTGGGCCGCCCGCGAGGGCAGGGTGTCGAATGCCGCCGGGCTGCGCCTGGCGCTCCAGTCCGTGCAGCCGGGCGACACTATCCTCATCGAGCCCGGCGAGTACCGCGGCTACTTCAGCCTCACCAACCACCGCGCCACCGCCGAGCAGCCCACGGTCATCGCCGCCGCCGACCCCGACAGGCCCCCCGTCCTCCGCGGCGCCGCCGAGTGCCTCCACCTGTCCAACGTCAGCCACGTCGTCCTCCGCAACCTGGTGCTCACCGAGGCGCGAGTCAATGGGCTGAATATCGATGACGGCGGCGACTACGCCACCCCCTCCGACCACGTCACCCTCGAGGGCTTGACGGTCCGCGACGTCGGCGCAGGCGGCAACCAGGACGGCATCAAGCTCTCCGGCGTGGACGACGTCCTCGTCCTCGGCTGCACCGTCGAGCGCTGGGGCGGCGGCGGGTCGGCCATCGACATGGTCGGCTGCCACCGGGTGCTGATCGCCGACTCGACGTTCCGCCACCACAGGGGCCGGGGCGGCAGCGGCATCCAGGCCAAGGGCGGGAGCGCCAGCGTCGTGGTCTACCGCAACCGCTTCGAGCACGCGGGACAGCGGGCCGTCAACATGGGCGGCTCGACCGGCCGCGCCTACCTCCGGCCGAAGGACGCCCACTGCGAGGCCAGGCGCATAGCCGTGCTCGGCAACGTCTTCGTCGGCTCCATGGCCCCCGTCGCCTACGTCGGCTGCGACCAGGGCCTCGTCAGCCACAACACCATCTACCGCCCCACCCGCTGGGCGCTCCGCATTCTCCAGGAGACCACCGCGGAGGGCTTCGTCCCCTGCCGCAAGGGCGTGTTCCGCCACAACCTCATCGTCTGGCGGCAGGGCGACCTGGCCGAGACGGTGAACATCGGCCCCAACACCGAGCCCGAGACCTTTCGCTTCGAGAGCAACTGGTGGTACTGCGAGGACGCGCCGGCCCGCAGCAAGCCGAGCCTGCCCGTTGCCGAGAAGGATGGCGTCGTCGGCAGGGATCCGAAGCTGACCCTCGACGGCCTTCGCGCCACGGCCCCCGGCGCGCCCGACCACGGTGCCGGCGTCAAGGCCGCCGCCGAGGAGGCCGCCCGCATCGCCCCTCGTCTCGCCCCCTGGGCCTTCGAGGCCGCCGTCGCCCGAGTCGACGACGGCAAGGCCGCCACCGGCAAGCGCGACCTCGACCGCGCCCTCGACGCCCTCAAGGGCCTCGTGCCCTGAGCGGCGTGCGGTGTCGCTGGATCACCAGGTCAATTGCCTGCGGCGGGGAGGAACGTCTCGAGGCGGGTGATAAGGGAAGGTAGGTCCTCAGTCACCGTTCTCCATACGATCGTCAGGTCAATAGTCCAGTAGCCGTATGCTGGCCGATTGCGCATCCCCGCCATCTTCCGCCAGAGGAACCATCAGTCGCGTCGAACTCATCCCATGTCTCCATCGGGCAGTCAGCGCCGGCACGCTCCCATTCTGCCGGTTCGCCTTGGTCTGTCAACCATGGCGACGGTTGAGGCCGTCCTGCAGCTCAGTTGACTTCTCCTCCATCGCGCTCATAATTGGCGCCGCGCCCCGTCGGGCGTGCATCCCTGCACGCGCAACGGGCAAGCTGCTCTACGCCGAGGGCATTTCGACGGCCGACGGCAGGCCGAGGCCGAAGGAGCGGCGGGAGAGAAGGGGGGATCTCTCAGGGACCCCGAGAGGAGGCCGTCGCTGAAGATCTGTGTCGCCGCTGCGTCCGCGCTGCTCGTCCTCGCAGGGAGCGCCTGCGCGCGGGGGCTGATCGGCCACTGGCGGCTCGATGAGGCCGCGGGTGACGTGGCCAAGAACGCGCTCCTGGCCGGCGCCGACGGCACGATACACGGCGCGGCCTGGACCCTGGGGAGGAGCGGCGGCGCGCTGCGCTTCGACGGCCGCGACGACTACGTGGCGCTCGGCGACTTCGGCCAGCTCGAGGCCGCCACCATCGCCTTCTGGCTCAAGCCGGCCGACGTGGCGAGGGACGAGTGGCAGGGCACCGTGTCGAGCGACGGCTGGGAGGCCGGCGTCCTCCACAATCCGATGCGAAAGGGCATCGTCGATGTCCACCTGCACTTGGGCGGCGCCCGCCGGGGCCGCGTCCGAAGCACGAGGCTGAAGAAGGACGCCTGGCATCACGTCGCGATCGCGGCCGACACGCGGACCAACCTCCTGCGGCTCTTCGTCAACGGCGTCGAGGAGAGCACGGCCGACATCGCGGCCCTGGCCGCCCCGCTGAGGCTCACCGAGATGGTGGTCGGCCGCGAGTACAACGGCCGCTACTTCGCCGGCGTCATCGACGACGTGCGGATCTACGACTACGCACTCGACGCGAAGGAGGTCCGAGCCTTGTGCCCCGACGCCCCCACCCCCCGACGCGACCCCCGCAACATCCGCCTCGGCCGCACCATCCCCGACGAGAGCTATGCCGACCAGCCCTATGTCGTCGTCACAAGAGACGGCGGCTGGCTCTGCACCATGACCACCGGCCCCGGCAACGAGGGCCACCACGGCCAGCACATCACAGCGACCCGAAGCACCGACCAGGGCCGCACCTGGTCGAAGCCCGTGGACATCGAGCCGAGCGGTGGCCCCGAGGCATCCTGGGTCGTCCCCCTCATCGTGCCCAGCGGCCGCGTTTACGCCTTCTACACCTACAACGGCGACAACGTACGAACCCTGCGCGGCAAGGCCATCCGCGCCGACACTATCGGCTGGTACGCCATGAAGTACTCCGACGACGGCGGCCGCACGTGGTCAACCGAGCGCTACCGCCTGCCGATGCGCCTGACGGCCTGCGACCGCGGCAACGACTGGGGTGGCGAGGTGCAGATCTTCTGGGGCATCCACAAGCCCATCGTCGCCGGCTCCGACGTCCTCTTCGCCTTCACCAAGCTCGGCCGCTACATGCTCGAACAGGGCGAAGGCTGGTTCTACCGCTCCGACAACATCCTGGCCGAGCCCGACCCGGCGAAGCTCCACTGGGAGCTGCTGCCCGAGGGCGACCGCGGCCTCCGCGCCCCCGAGTTCGGCTCCGTCCAGGAAGAGCACAACATCGTCCACCTGGGCGGCAGGACCTTCTACTGCGTCTACCGCACGACCCTCGGCCACCCCTGCCACGCCTACAGCTTCGACGGCTGCCGCACGTGGGCGAAGCCCGAGTTCATGACCTACACGCCCGGCGGGCGGAAGATCAAGACCCCCCGCGCCTGCCCCCAGACGTGGAGGACGCAGGACGGCAGGTTCCTCTTCTGGTTCCACAACCACAGCACCAGGAGCTTCCACGGCCGCAACCCCGCCTGGGTCTCGGGCGGCGTCGTCAAGGACGGCCGCCTCCACTGGTCCCAGCCCGAAATCCTCCTCTACGACCCCGACCCCAGGCAGCGGATGAGCTACCCCGGCCTCATCGAGCAGGATGGCCGGTACTGGGTGACGGAGACCAACAAGACCATGGCCCGCGTCCACGAGATCGACAGGACCCTGCTCGAAGGGCTCTGGGGCCAGGGCGAGGCCAGGACCGTCGCCCGCGACGGCCTCGTCGTGGATCTCGGACCTGAGCAGGTCCGCACCAGGGAGATCAAAGCGCTCCCCCACCTCGACCTGACGGAGACGGGCGGCCTCTCGCTGGACCTCTGGGCCATCTTCGCCGGCCTCGCGCCTGGCCAGGTCGTTATCGACTCCCGCGACGAGGCGGGCCGCGGCATCGCCCTGACCACCGTCGGGAAGGGCGCCGTCCGCATCGAGCTGAGCGACGGCCACGCCAAGGCATCGTGGGACAGCGATCCCGGCCTCCTCCAGCCCGGCAAGCTCCACCACATCGTCGCCATCGTCGATCAAGGCCCCTGCATCATCACCTTCGTCATCGACGGCCAGCTCTGCGACGGCGGCACCCATCGCCAGTACGGCTGGGGCCGCTACCCCGAGCCGCTCGGTCAGGTCGCCGGCACCGGCAAGCTCCGCCTCGCTCAGCCGCCCAAGATCGACCTCAAGCGCCTGCGCATCTACAGCCGCTACCTCCGCACCTCCGAGGCCATCGCCCACTTCCACGCCGGCCCGTGAACGTTCGCAGAGGAGAGCGACCATGCTGGCCAAGTATGAAGCCGTCTGCTACGAGCTGCTGCGCCCCGCACAGGTCAGGGCGATCCGCGAGGCGTGCCCCATCGCCTACATAGTCGCAGGGTCGCTCGAGTGGCATGGGCGCCAGAATCCGCTCGGCACCGACAGCCTCAAAGCGCACGCCATCTGCTGCGAGGCAGCACTGGGTCACGGCGGCGTCGTGCTCCCGCCCTTCTACCAGGGGCTGTTGGGCGACACGAATTGGGGGCCGGAGGGCTGGGCGGGCTACACCCTGAGCTTCAACACGGTCGAGATGCTCGACACCGCGGCGCTCGGCATCGTCCGTGCGCTCGTCTTCGGCGGCTGGAAGGTCATCGTCGGCGTCACCGGCCACGACGTGGCCGAGCAGCGCGACGCTCTGGCCCGCGCCATCGAGGCCGGCACGCGGGACTCCGACGCGCGGGGCTTCGCCTGCATGGAAGGCGAGTTCCACACCCCCGACGACGAGATCCCCGTCTCCATGGACCACGCGGGCGCCTGGGAGACCTCCTGCATGCTCTACGCCTACCCCGACAAGGTCGATCTCGATGTGCTCAGCGACTCGCCGCTGGCGGACGAGGACGGTTGGGAGATGTCCGGCCCCGAGGGCATCGGCGGCCGCAACCCGCTCAAGCACGCCACCGCCGACCTCGGCCGCAAGATCATCGAGCGCTGCGGCGACCTGATCGGCAGGAAGGCCCGAGCCATGCTGAACGAGGCAGGAGGGTGAACTGATTGCCCGCTCGCACTCGTCCCGATGCTCCAGCGTCACTACGCGGAGTACACGCCCCATGTCGAAGTCCCGCTACCGCATCCACCATCCCGACGAAGCCCACTTCCTCACCTGCGTCGTCGTCGGCTGGCTCCCCGTCTTCACCCGCCCGGAGGCGGCGGAGCTGGTTCTCGACTCGCTACGCTTCCTGATCCGCGAGGCCGGGTTCGTCGTCTACGGCTGGGTCCTGATGGAGAACCACCTGCACCTGATCGCCAGGTCGCCCGACCTGTCCAAGGAGATGGCCCGGCTCAAAGCGTTCACCGGCCGGCAGATCGTGAATCTCCTCAAGCAGCGCGGCGATCGCCTCCTGCTTCGATTGCTGCACCAACTGAAGGACAGAGAGCGGACGAATCGCCCGTACCAGCTCTGGCAGGAGGACAACCATCCGCAACTCATCCAGGGCGATGCCATGATGGAACAGAAGCTCGAGTACATGCACGACAACCCCGTGCGGCGTGGGTACGTCGATGATCCAAGCCACTGGCGCTACTCCAGTGCGAGGGACTATGATGGGGTGGCGGGACTGCTGCCGGTCGAGATGGACTGGTGAGGGTCGGAGGAGGGCCCCCGCCCGATGTGGCGGTGTACTCCGCCGACCGACGCTGGAGCGTCGCCTGTGCATCCCGAAGCTGGAGCATCGGGACGAGTAAGAGGGGGGCGCTGGGGCGTCGGGACGAATGACC
>CAZDNN010000095.1:0-1187 GCA_964506385.1 uncultured Planctomycetota bacterium | reverse complement strand
GCTGGAGCATCGGGACGAGTAAGAGGGGGGCGCTGGGGCGTCGGGACGAATGACCAGGGGAGTGATGGAGGGATTGAGATGAGATTCACTGTGGTGTGCTGTGTCCTCTGCATCGCCGCGAGCGCCTGCGGGGGCGAGGTGGTCACCGAGGGGAAGCTCCAGGTGCTCTATCTCGACGGCCTGGGCGATCCCGCGCGGTGGGGGCCGGCGGAATGCACCGTCGAGGCAGCCGACAAGCTCAAGGCTGATGGGCGCCCGACGCTGCATCTCCACATCCCCGTCGATCACCACGGCGGCGAGGCGAAGTACCCCATCGGCTGGCCACGCATGTACCTCAACCTGAAGAAGCCCGAGGAGACGGGCTGGGCGGACTTCGAGCGCTTCGAGTTCCTCATCCACGCAACCATGTCGCGGCCGACGCCGCCGAAGAGCGCGCTGAATCTCCAGATTCAGTGCCCCGACAAGCGCAACGCCCTCCACCACAACCTCGCCGAGATTCAGCTCGGCAAGTGGGCTCGCGTCTCGATCCCCATACGCAGCATCAAGGACGTGGAGCAGGTCGCCCGCCTGGGCTTCAACATCAGCGAGAGCAACTACAAGCACGGCGACGTCCTCGACTTCCACATCGGCGGGTTCCGGCTCGCCCGCGCCGCCGAGTTCGGCGTCGCCTCGCTGCGGGTCACGGCGCCCGTCATCTATCGCGACCGGCCGCGCCTCAGCGTCGAGCTCGAGGCCGTCGGGCCGGCGGGCAAGGTCGCGCGGGGCCTGCCGCTGGCCGTCTACCAGGACAAGCATCTGGTCCACCGGGAGACGCTGCCCGTGCGGCGGGGCGTGCAGACCCTCGGCCTCGACCTCGGGGAGGCGAAGCTCGAGGTCGGCCGCTACACCCTCGTCGCCTTCGACGAGGCCCCCGAGCAGCGCATCGAGGCCCCCTTCCGCGTCGTCGAGTCGCCCTGGGAGGACGCGAAATGAGCAGGCACTCTCCCTTCCTCGTCCTCCTTCTCGCCGCGGTCGCCTCGGCCGGCACCATCCGCATCGACTTCGGCACGAAGACCTCGCCCCTCCGCAAGGGCTGGCTCCGCGTCACCCACAAGACCAAGTTCGGGCCCAACACCCCCGTCGGCTGGCTCTCGACCGACGGCCTCGTCTCGCGCGACAACCCCATCCCCCGCGACTGGAAGCTCAAC
>CAZDNN010000094.1:0-14747 GCA_964506385.1 uncultured Planctomycetota bacterium | reverse complement strand
CCCTGATCGAGCTCCTGGTCGTGATCGCCGTCATCGGCATCCTCGCGGCGCTGCTCATGCCCGCGGTGCTGCGGGCCATGAAGTCCGCCACGACCACCCAGTGCATCAGCAACCTGAACCAGATCGGCGCGGCCTTCATCATGTACACGAAGGACAACAGCGGCTTCATGCCCGCGCGCGGCGCGCCGCCGAGGTATCCCTACTGGTTCGTCAACCTCGAGGTTTACGCTCCGAGTGCCGGCGTGTTCACCTGCCCCGCCAAGAAGGCTGCCGCCGTCGGCTACGGCCTAAACCACATCTGGTGCGGCCCCGACGAAATCTACGGCGAGGGCACGGCGATGAACAATCGCTGCAAGGAGATCACCACCGTCCAGAACCCCTCGGGCACCGTCATCATCTGCGACGCCGGCGACTTCTCCACCAGCAAGGACCTGCCCGTCAAGGAATGGGTCGAGAAGAGCGGCAACAACTCCAGCGGGCGCGTCGTCTTCCCCTACGACAACAAGCCCGGCGAGCATGGCAAGTACACCTGGTACTACAAGTGCCCGGGAGGCCCTGCCCCGCGCCACCCGCCCCTGGCCAGCGTCTGCCTGTTCTTCGACGGCCACGTCAAGAGCATTCCCACCGAGGATCTCATCGACGACCTCTGGGACGAGCCCGGCTGCCTCTACGACAACGACGGCCATCCGCCGAGGAAATGACTGGCATCCTTACACACCCGTTGCTGAGCGAGACCCTGCGATGAAGGCACGTCACCGACACGCTCCTGGATTCACCCTGATCGAGCTCCTCGTCGTCGTCGCCGTCATCGGCATCCTGGCGGCGCTGCTCATGCCCGCCGTGCTCCGCGCACTGGCGTCAGCCACGACGACGAACTGCAAGAGCAATCTCAAGCAGATCGGCAGCGGCCTCCTCATGTACATCCGCCAGCACAGCGGCTTCATGCCACCGACCGGATCCCCCAACGGCAAGCCGCCCCACCGCTTCCCGTACTGGTACAAGAACCTCACGCCCTTCGTCGTGGACGACAACGTCTTCTCCTGCCCGGCGAAGAGGGCCGCCGCCGTCGGCTACGGCCTGAACCACATCTGGTGCGGCCCCGACGAAATCTACGGCGAGGGCGCCGCCATGAACAACCGCGCCAAGGAGATCACCTCGGTCACCACCCCCTCCGCCACCCTCATCATCTGCGACTCCGCCAAGCTCAAGACAAACAAGGACGAGCCCGTCGAGACCTGGATCGAAGACAGTGCGTCGAACACCGGCGGAAGCACCTTCTTCCCCTACGACAACAAGCCCGACGACCACGGCAGCTACACCTGGTGGTACAAGGGCAAGACCGCGCCCATCCCGCGCCACCCAGGCAAACGCACCGGCGTCCTCTTCTTCGACGGCCACGTCGAGCACCCCGAGACCCGCGACATCATCGACGACCTCTGGGACGAGCCCGGCTGCATTTACGACAACGACGGGCATCCCAAGAGGAAAGGATGATTGGATGGATGGATGGATGGACGGGTGGATGACCGCAAGACGAGTCACACCCCGCCGCAATGCCCCGGCTTTCACCCTGATCGAGCTCCTCGTCGTCGTCGCCGTCATCGGCATCCTCGCGGCATTGCTCATGCCCGCGGTGCTGCGGGCGATGAGGTCCGCCGCGACGGCCAACTGCACGAGCAATCTCAAGCAGATCGGCGCCGGCTTCATGCTCTACGTCAAGCAATACGAGGGCTTCATGCCCCCCACAGGCTCCCCCAACGGCAGTCCCCCCTACCGATACCCCTACTGGTACAACAACCTCGCGACCTTCGTCCCCCACCCCGACACGTTCCGCTGCCCCGCCTACAAGCTCATGAAGGTCGGCTACGGCCTCAACCACATGTGGTGCGGCCCCGACCAGATCTACGGCGGCGCACAGGCCATGAACGACCGCTCCAAGGAGATCACCACCGTCCAGAACCCCTCGGGCACCCTCATCATCTGCGACGCCAACCACCTCATCAACAAGGACGACCCCGTCGAGGACTGGGTCGAGACCAGCACCTGGCGCGTCAGTTGCTACGTCTGCTTCCCTTACGACAACGAGCCGGGTAACCCTGGCAAGTACACCTTCTACCATACCGGCGCCCGCCGCCCTGTCCCCCGACACCCCGGCAAACAGACCAACGTCCTGTTCTTCGACATGCACGTCCAGCCCGTCCCGACCCGCGACATCCTCGACGATCTCTGGGACGACCCCGGCTGCATCTACGACAACGACGGACACCCGCCGAGGCAGTGAGGAAAGGAGAAGCCATGAGAGTGCTCGCCCATGCCTGCATCCTGGGGCTCGCAGTGCTCCTGATCTCGTGCGGCTGTGGCGGCAAGAAGTCCGGCAAGACGGGCATGACCGCCGAGGAGCTCGAGGCCAAGCTCGAGAGCATCAAGGTGGACTACGAAGGCGAGTGCACCGACTGCAACGGCACCGGCAAGGTGCTCAACGAGGACGGCATCCAGGTTCCCTGCGACGCCTGCAAGGGCACCGGCCAGGTCAAGGAGAAGCGCGGCGCGCCCGTCGAGGAGTTCTACGAGCTCATCGGCGTCCCCACCAAGCGCGAGCGCCGGGACCTGATCTGGGAGTGGTGGTACTACAGGTGCCGCGACGGGCGGGTCCGCATCGCGGCCTTCGAGGTCGAGGAGCGCGGCGACGTCGCCCGTGTCGTCACCGGCAAGGTCGAGAAGCTCAAGTAGCGGCAAGCGCCAGGCTACAGCTTGCAGCTTGCGGCTTGCAGCTTGCAGCTTCTGCTTCCAGCTACTCCCCCTCCTTGTACACGCGCACCTCGTAGATCCGCGCCGTCGGCTCGCCGTTGGTGTCGCGGACCTCGATGCGCAGGCGCCGGGCCGCGACCGCCTCGATGCGGTGCACCCGCCGCCGCTGGTAGTTGCCCCCGACCTCGACCAGCGTCTCCCACCCCCCGTTCAGCTCGATCTGCACGGCGTAGTCGCGCACGCACTGCGCGATGCGGTGGAAGGGCGGGAACGCCCGATGGTCGAGATGCAGCATGGTATCGAAAGTGAGGTAGACGGTATCGAAGGCCCTCTCGGCACCGAGGTCGAGGACGATGGCCTGGGGGTCGCCGCCCATGGGCCTCGAGACCCATAGATTCGGCCACGTGTCGGTGCGGCTGACGCCGTTGACCACGCTCTCGGCGGCGAAGGGGCAGGAGGCGGGGGTCAGCCGCATGGCATTCACGGCCTTCTCGGGCGCGTAGCGCCGCCAGTGGGTCCGTTTGCAGGCCGCGGCGACGCCTGGCATCGCCGTCGAGCGCGCCCAGGCCAGCCGCTCGCGGGCCGGCACCCGCAGACAGTAGAGCCCCGGCTCGACAGCCGCGTCGAACGCGAAGTCCACCCACCCCTCGTGCCCCGCGCAGATCGTGGCGGCCGCGGCGAGTGGCGGGCCGAGCGGCTCGTCGTTGAAGGCCCAGACGTCGGCCACCCGGACCAGCTCGACCGGCAGCTCGAGGTCGCCCTCCCCCCGCCACCGCAACAGCAGGCTCACGGTGTCGATCCGCCTCTCGCTGACGGGGACGATTTGCGCGCGGTCCAGCCACATGTCGGCGTCGTCGGCCACCGCCTCGAGCGACAGCTCCGCCTCGGACGTTGCGGTGACCGTCGCGCCGAGCGCCAGGTCACCCCTGTCGGCGTTGCGGACGCCGGGGATGTAGCAGTCGTCCTTGAGGAGCTGCTGCTGGAGGGCGGCGATGTGCTTCTTCGCGACGGCCCGCGGCTTCGCCTTCTTGCGGACGCAGAAGGCCGCGGCGGTGCCGGCGGCCTGGCCGAGCAGGGCGCAGGTGAGCATGAGACGCGTCGAGCCCAGGGCCACGTGGGTCGCCGACAGGTTGCGGCCGGCCATCAACAGATTGTCGATGTTCTTCGAGTACAGGCAGCGCAGCGGAATGGCGTAGAGGGGGACGCGGACGTCGTCGGAGGCGTTGGGGTCGCCGCAGAGCGCCTCGGGCGGCAGGCCGTCGGCGGCGGCCAGGATGCCGCCCATGGTGTGAACGTCGATGAACCAGCCGCCGTAGGCCACCGCGTCGTCGAACCGGTTCCGCTCGTACAGGTCGGCCTGGCGCAGGATGTAGTCGCCCACTAGGCGGCGGCTCTCCCGCTTGCCCGGCACCGTGCCGATCCAGTCGAGCACGAGGTTCTCGGCATTGGCGTCCTCGCGGACGTTCTTGATGTGGTCCCAGACGCCCATCAGATGGCGGAGGGCCTCCTCGCGGATGGCCTCGTTGTCGTCGATGGTGTGGTAGGGCGCACCGATCTCACACCACCAGTAGCCCGCGTAGATGCCGTCGCGGGCGTGGCAGCGGCGGCCGGCGAGGGACGCCTTGTCGGGATAGCGCTCGGCCCACGGCGGCGGGGTGAACGGCACGGGATGGCCGACGTCGGTGCTGTGGAACATGAGGGACGAGCCCTGGGTCTGGCCGTCGGCCTTCTCGGGGGCCATGGGCTCGTCGAACTCCTTGCGCGCCTCGCGGCCGTAGCGGAACTGCGCGCCCGCCGCGGCACCCACCGTCCCGTCGCCCGTGCAGTCGATGAAAAGCTTGCCGGTGATGCGGATGGTGCGCTCGCTGCCGACCTGCTCGGCGACGACGGCGGCGATGCGCTTGCCGCTCGCCATCTCGGCGCGGCGGGCCGACGTGTTCAGGTGCAGTGTCAGATTGGGCTCGGCGCGGACGGCCTCGTAGAGCACCATGTCCCACTGCGGGTTCATCCGCCCCTCGCCGACGACATCGTAGTTGCGGGCGCGGTCCTCGGTCATCAGCTCCTCGACGATGCCCGTCTCCCGCGCCCAGGCGTTCCCCTGGTTCGCCCCGCCGGGCGGCACGCGGATCTCGCTGCTCGAGTTGCCGCCCAGCACCGGCCGGTCCTGCACGAGCGCCGTCGTGCACCCGTGCCTGGCCGCGGCGATGGCCGCGCAGATGCCCGCCAGCCCGCCGCCGACGACCACGACGTCGTACGTCTCCTCGACGACCTTGCCGGGGAGGTGCGCCGCGGCTGCCTTCGGCTTCGCCGTCGGCTTCTTCCGAGGGGCCTTCTTCTTCGCCGCCTTCTTCCTCGTCTTCTTCACCACCTTCTTCGTGGCTTTCCTGGCAGCCTTCATGGTGCTCTTCTTCCTGGCTGCTTTCTTGACGGTCTTCTTCCTGGTCGTCTTCTTGGTCGTTTTCTTGCTGGCTTTCTTCCTGGTCGCCTTCCTGGCGGGGCTCATTGGTGGTCTCCTGTAGCCGGTTCGTAGGGTCAGCGGCAGTAGGCGCGGCCCGGCGGAAGCCTCGCCCTCCCTGAGCCGTCAGCCGTCGCGCGGGATCGCGGGCTTGAGCGTCCAGGCCTGGAGCCTGGCTAGCTCGACGAGGGCGGGAGCGCGGAAGCCGTCGGGGAGCATGGCGCTTGCCCAACCGCCCCGTGCCGCCTCCTCGTCCACGTAGTCTGCCACGCGGTCCGTCGCCGACAGGATGGTCACGCGCTCGGGGCTGCGGCCCGTGCCGAGCAGCGTCGCCGCCGCCTCGGCCGCCGTCGCCAGAAAGTCGCCAGGGAACACCCGACGGCTCCCCATCCTGACTTCGTCGGGCACCCGCCCGTGAGTCGCGCAGAAGCTCGCAGCAGCCTTCACGGCCTGCACGAAGACCTCCCACTTGATGCTGAACTCGGTGTCGCCCGACTCCAGCCGCTGCGCGGGTCCGTCGAGGTACTGCCACTCCAGGCTCTCGCCCCCCGCGCCATCGGCCGCGCCGGCCAGGGCCCGCACGAGCAGCCCGAAGACCTCGGCGGCCGACAGCACGGCGCCGTCGAGCTCCTGCCAGACCACCTCTCCGCCCACGGCGCGCGCCAGTGCGAGCAGCTCGTCGCGGCCGAGCGCCCGGCCCCGCGCCGCGTCTGGATAGAGCTCCAGCAGCCGCGGCGCGTCGATGACCTCGACGCCGTCGGAGCCGAGAACGTGGCGGACGAAGCCGTCGAAGTCACGGTAGCCGGCCTCGGTGAGATGGGCGGGCTTGAGCCGCGTGCTGAACCACTCTTCGAGCACGAGGGTGCACGGGTGGTTCATCACGGTGATCAGGCCGCCGGCGTCGCCCAGGCTCTCAACGGCGGCGTCGAAGGCGCGGACGTGCCCGGCCAGCGCGCCGTCGCTGCCCAGCTCGAAGTTCAGCCCCAGATGCCGCCGGCCCTGGGGCCCGGCCATGTGCGAGGTGTTGAGGACGCCGCCGTACCAGAAGGGCTGGGCGTCGATGGAGACGTAGCCGAAGCCGCTGATGTAGGCGGGCACGCCCCAGCGGCGCAGGACGGGGAAGACGTGGGGCGCCCAGTTCGGCCCGGGCTGGCCGTAGCAGACGGGGTGCTGGCCGAGCAGCGCCGCGACGTCGGCGAGGCCGGGCCGCTCGCGGTGATCGAATTCCGCGACGCCGGCCTCCCAGCCCAGCGGCGCGAGGTACTCGGCGACCTGGGGCCGGAGGCCGTGCCAGTTCGAGTGATAGCCGATGTCGTGCCTGCCAAGGGCGTCGATGACGTCGTAGCGGACCCGATCGCGCAGGACGCGGGCCTTCTGGCCCACGACCTTCATCGTCCCGCGGATGCCGTGCTCGGAGAGGATCTGCGCGATGCGCTTCGCCGCGTCGTCGCTCTGGGGGACCGAGCAGTCCTCGACGTCGAACCAGAAGAGGACGTGCGCCTTCGCCAACGTGCCGCCTCCTCCGCCGTCCGCCTGGGGTCAGGGCGTCTTCGCTGGGGATGCCGCGCCCCCGCGGGGCTTGCCCGTCATCACCTCAACAATGTCCACCGCCTTCTTGCAGTAGGGGCACGAGAGCGCCGGTGGCTTGGCCGAGTGGAGCTCCTCGTCGGTCAGGGTCACCTTCTTGCCGCAGTGGGGGCAGTTGTAGTAGCCCGCCATCGACAGCATGGCCCAGTGCTTGCTCGTGTCGCTGACCTTGGGCTTCCCGACACCGCGGCAGCCGCGGGCCATGTACACAACACTCCCGACGATCAACAACCCCGCCACGACGCCTATCACGATCTTCTTCAACGTAAGGCCTCCTTCCGGGCCAGATGTCGGCGCGCGAGGGACAGTCTAGCCACCCGTGCGGGGATTGTCAATCGAGGCACTCCGTCCGCGCCGCGGCGTCCGGCCCCACGTGTTCTTGACAGCCACATGAGCAACGCGCTATGGTATGAGGGTCGGGGGGCGAGCGTTGTGCCTGTAAGGAGTTGGCTCCATGGCCTCATCGCTGCGGGCCGGGAATCGAGACAGCCGGGGGACCAGGGCGTTCACCCTGATTGAGCTGCTCGTGGTGATCGCCGTCATCGCGATCCTGGCGGCGATCACGCTGTCGGCCGTGCAGCTCGCCCTCGCGCAGGCCGAACGTAGCTCGTGCTCGAGCAACCTGCGCCAGTGGGGCTCAGCCCTGCGGCTCTACGGCAACGCCAACGACCAGTACTTCCCCGACAACCGCCGCGGCCAGCACACGAGCTGGGTCAGCCCCACCGTCAAGCGGTTCTGCGCCGACTACCTCATCGAGATGGGCGAGTTCGGCGGCTCCGAGCGCATGGCCGCCTCGCACGTCATCCACTGCCCCACCCAGGAATGGCACCGCATGTACGGCAGCGACTACACCGGCCCACCGGGCACCGCCTTCAGCGGCATGGGCCTCGTCGGCTACTTCTACCTGCCCTTCCGCGACATCACCAGAGCCAACTACACCTACGCCGGCAACTCGTGGGTCTCGCGCCGCCGCCTCATCAGCCAGCCCACGCGCGCCCCCATCATGATGGACATGAAGCAGTACGCCGACAACGGCCAGGGCTGGTACCTCGACGGCAGCGTCCCCTGGTCGAGCCACGTGGACAGCACCGGCGAGCCGGTGGGCGGTAACTTCCTCTTCGTGGACGGCTCGGTGCGCTGGTTCCACACCGAGGACATGGAGCTCGGCGCCACCGTCGGCGCCTGGAAGTACTACTACAAGATCGAGATCGACTAGCAGCCACATCACGGCGACGTTCGGGCTTGCAGTCGGGACGCGGCGGCGCTATCGTCATGGGCAGCAGCGGCCGGCATCCGCCCTTCCAAGGAGCACGCGAATGCCTCAGCAGACGAGAGCCGGCCTGAGACGCCACCGTGCATTCACGCTGATCGAGCTCCTGGTGGTGATCGCGGTGATCGCGATCCTGGCGGCCATGACCCTTTCGGCGATCCAGCTCGCGCTCGGCCAGGCCGAGCGCACCGCCTGCAAGAGCAATCTGCGGCAGTGGAGCTCCGCGCTCCGCCTCTACGCCAACGCCAACGACCAGTATTTCCCCGACAACCGCCGCGGCCAGCACATCAGTTGGACCAGCCCCACGGTCAACCGCTTCGTGGACGCCTATCTGATCAAGATGGGGGAGTTCGGCAGCAGCGAGCGGATGGCTGACGCCCACGTCATCCACTGCCCCACCCAGGAATGGCACCGCTTCTACGGCAGCGACTACACCGGCCCGCCCGGCTCCGCCTTCGGCGGCATGGGCCTCGTGGGCTACTTCTACATGCCCCACCGCAACATCGCGAGCTGCGACTACACCCCCGCCGGCAACTCCTGGGTGGCCCGCAAGAAGGTGACCTCCGAGCCCTTCCGCGCGCCCATCATGAGCGACATGAAGCAATACTGCACCGTCCGCGGCTGGTTCCTCGATGGCTCCCTCCCCTGGTCCAGCCACATCCGCAGCGACGGCGAGCCCATCGGCGGCAACTTCCTTTTCGTGGATGGCAGCGTCCGCTGGTACCGCACCGAGGAAATCGAGCTCGGCTGCAAGATCGGAAGCTGGCGCTGCTTCTACAAGATCGACATCGACTGACCCGCCAGGCCGGCCCCCCCGCGCCATCCTGGTCGCTGCGGCCCTCGCCGCCACCGCCTGCGGCATCCCACTGACGGAAGGAGCGCCTTGATGAACGGAGGAACCGTCGTCGTCCTCGGCCTCATGCTCGTGGTCGCGCTCAGTCAAGCGGCCGATGCGGGAGCAAGGCGCGAGGTCAAGCCGCCAGAGGGCGCGCC
Organism: uncultured Planctomycetota bacterium; assembly: GCA_964506385.1. Lineage (GTDB taxonomy): Bacteria > Planctomycetota > PUPC01 > DSUN01 > DSUN01 > CAZDNN01. The sequence continues at coordinate 5,694 of CAZDNN010000094.1, read as the reverse complement.
CGAGTACCAGGCCCCCCCGCGCCCCACTGATGGCGCGAATCTGGCGCTCACTGTGGAGAAGCTCGAGAAGGGCTTCGACCCCGACCGACCGTTCCTCATCTGGGCCATCGGCTCGTCGTTCACCAACTTCCTGGGCAACGGCGACACCCTCGTCGCCGCCATCCGCGAGCGGTTCCCCAAGGCCCCCAAGATCGTCTACAGGAAGATGGTCGGCAACTCCACGTCCTACCACTTCACCCGCGGCTGGGCGCGCCACCTCGTCATCCCCGACCAGCCCGACCTCGTGCTCATCTACAACTTCGGCAAGACCGAGGACCTCGGGCAGGTCGTCGCCGACTTCCGCCGCCACACCACCGCCGACATCCTCGTGCCCACCCTCCACTGGTGCAGGCCCCACGCCAAGGTCTGGCCCGACCCCGACGCGACCAACAGCCACCAGGACCCGAAGGCAATGCGCGCGATGTGCGCCAGGTACGGCGTCGAGTTCGTCGAGAGCCGACGCGAGATCACCCGCTACCTCCTCGACCACAAGCTCCCCTTCGACGCCTTGCTCCACGACGCCGTCCACCAGAGCCCCTACTGCGCGAGGATGATCAACCTCAACATCGCCCGCCACGTCCATCGCCCCGAGCAGTTCGCCTACGACCCGCGCACCCGCGAGCGCCGCATCGAGGCCAAGCTCTCTGAGGCCATTGCCGCCGGCAAGAAGGGCGCCGCCACCACCATCAAGTTCACCGGCAACCGCATCGACCTCATCGGCAGGAAGGTCCCGAACGGCGGGACGGCCCGCGTGCTCATCGACGGGAAGCCCGCTGACCAGGCGCCCGTTTTCACCGTGACGTACGTCAAGCCTAATCCGAAGAACGCCCCCGCGCCGCCGAATCCACCGCGCGACCGCGCGCCCCATCTCATCGAACTCGGCGACCACGTCGTTCCGCAGAGCTGGACCATCGCGATGACGAGCGACAAGGGCGACTACAAGCTCGTCGGCAGCGTCACCGGCCCCGACGGCAAGGGCAACGCCTTCAAGCCCTTCGCCAGCACCAGCGGCCAGATCCGCATCGACCCGGCATACTGGCGCGGTGCCAAGACCAACCGCACCGGCGACACCTTCACCTTCGGCGTTGTCCGCTCCGCCGTCGGCACGGTAACCTTCAAGGGCGAGCCCGGCCCCTTCCGCCTCCGCCTCGCCCAGAATCTCCCCAACCAGGCCCACACGCTCACCCTCGTCGCCGCCGGCGACGGCCCCATCACCCTCGACGCCTTCGACGTCTTCGAGCCGCCGCTGAAGTGAGACCTATGTCAGCGCGCGTGCTTGGCGCGGCGGATAATGTGATCCTGCATGGCGGGGTCGAGGAGGCAGAAGCGGTAGGAGTAGCCGCTGACGCGGACCGCGAGATTCTGGTGCAGCTCAGGGTGGGCGCGTGCGTCCTCGAGGGTCTCGGCGCTGACGACGTTGAACTGGAGCTGGCCCACGCCGTTCTCGAGCGCCGTCTGGACGGCCTCGGCGAAGCGCTCGCGGCCCTCGCCCTCGAGCAGCGTGGGGTCCACCTCGATGATGGCCGAGCTCGACGCCGCCGCGAGATGGTGGGGGATGCGGGCCAGGGAGTTGAGCACGGCGCTCAGGCCCTGGAAGTCGCGGCCCTGCATGGGCGAGAGGCTGTAGGCCAGCGGCTCGCCCGCACGCCGCCCGTCCGGCAAGGCGCCCGTGCCCGCGCCGCAGGGATGGACGTGCCAGACGAACGAGAAGAGGTGGGCGTGGAAGCGGCCGCCGCGGATCGTCCGCAGCCCGTGCATGGTCTCGCAGTAGTGGCGGGCCACGGCGGCCGCGATGGCGTCCACGTAGGGCTCGTCGTTGCCGTACTTCGGCGCGCGGTGGAGCAGCATCTGGCGCAGGCCCTCGCAGCCCTCGAAGTTGCCGCGGAGCGCGTCGAGCAGCTCGGCCATCGTCAGCGCCCGCTCCTCGAACACCAGCCTGCGGACCGCGGCGAGCGAGTCGGCCACGTTGGGGATGCCGATGGCACACGTCGAGTGGTAGTTGTAGCGGGCGCCGCCCCAGGCGATGTCGAGGCCCCGCGCCACGCAGTCGCGAGTCAGGATCGAGCGGTAGGGCAGGGGGTCGAGGTCCTCCTGGGCCATCTCACCGCAGTTGCTCCAGTAGGCGGCCCGCTCGCACCACCACTCGAGCTGCGCTGTGTAGGCGTCCCAGAGCTGCTCGAAGCTCGTGAACGCCGCGGCGTCGCCGGTGTGCGGCCCGAGCTGCTGGCCCGTGTGGGGGTCGAAGCCGTCGTGGAGCGCCAGCTCCAGGCACTTCGCGACGTTCATCATGTGGCTGACGGCGTGGGGGAAGGTGCGGCCTGGGATGGTGATCTCGACGCAGCCGATGGCGGCGTAGTCGCGCGCCTCCTCGATGGGGATGCCCTTGTCCACGAGCGCGGGGACGATCTGCTCGTCGTTGAAGAAGAAGGGGATGCCGCCGCCCTCGGCCACCAGGTCGCAGGCGAGCCGCAGCAGCTCCGGCGGCGTCGTCCTGCACCAGCGGAGGCTCTGGCAGCGGATGAGGCCGAGCGAGCGGATGGCCTCGAGCACCAGATAGCTCAGCTCGTTCGTCGCATCGGAGCCGTCGGGCTTCTGGCCGCCGACCATCCCCTGCTGCACGTCGTAGGTCTGGTAGAGCTTGAGGTGGAAGCAGTGGAGCAGCTCGATGGCCCGCTCGCGGGTCAGGCCGTTCTCGCGGACGTCGCGCTCGTAGGGCGCCCAGAGCATCTGGTCGATGCGGCCGATCGAGTTCGCGTTCAGCCCGTCCTCCCAGAAGGAGATCGTGTGGGCGAACCAGAGGGCCTGGAGCGCCTCGTGGAGATTCCGCGCCGGCTTCGCGGGAACCTGGTCGCAGACCTCGGCGATGGTCAGCACCTCGGCGCGCCGCCGGGGGCACTCCGTCTGCTCGGCGAGGGTTCGCGCGTGGTCGGCATAGCGGCGGCCCATCTGGCAGGCGGCCTCGGCGACCTCGAGCGCGCTCTGGAGAAAGAGGCGCCGGCGGATGTCCTCGGGCCGCTTCCAGTCCAGTCCCGCCAGTTCCTCCTCGATCTCGGCCTTGATGCTCTCGAGGCCCTCGTCGATGACGCGGGCGAAGTCGCGCACCGAGTGGTTCAGGCTGTAGCCCCATCCGAAGAAGACGTGGCCGTGTCGCGCGAAGTCGGGGGTCGGGATGTTGCGGGCGTCGCGGCCGAAGGTGTCGCGCCAGCGGTCACCGATTTCGAACAGCCGCTCGCGCTCGTCGTCGCTCAGCCTGGGGTCGTCGGCCACGCGCTGGCGGAACACCGCCTTCGCATCCTCGGTGTAGAGGCCCCACCGCTCGGGGTAGCCGAGCCAGTGTCCCGCGTTCGAGCCGTGTCGGCCGTCGGGGAAGCGCCGGCCCACGAGCAACTCGTCGTCGTGGATCTCGACGCGGTGGGTCCGGATCATCTCGGCCAGGGCGCGGGCCTTGCGCCACACCACGTCGCAGCCCCCCGTCGCCGTGAATGCGCGATCATACGCAAGAGCACGATCCACCATCGCATCGGTGCCCGGCGTGAGGACGCGCTCCTTCAGCCGCAGGACGCGGTCGGTGGGCCGGGCGTAGGCGGGAATGGCGTCTGTGTCGTCGGCGCTGGCCATCGGCTCCGCTCCTCGCGCTGTCCCCTGCCCTACCGAGTCTAGCCTGACGGCGGCGTCGGGTCAATGCCGGTCAAACAGGCGGCACGTAGGGGCGAGTGCGGGGCCTGATCTCGGCACGCCGGCCCCCTGTCCTCTTGCGGCTCCCACGTCCCAGGGCTATACTGCCGGTGGGAAGGCAGGACGGGATTCGGGCAAGGCCGGTAACGTTGGGAGAAGGGAGTCTGCCGATGAGGATTGTCGTCGTTGCGTTGTTGGTGGCGGCGCTGGTCACCGTGGGGTGTGGGTGCGCGCCGGTCACGGCCCCGGCGGGACCCGACATCTCAGGCTGCCCGTGGGGCTACGTGGGCGGAACGATCGTCGCGCGGGCGAAGACGGAGGTGAAGGGCACCGAGGACGACCCGGTCTACCTGACCGAGCGCTACTCGCTGAAGGCCTACCGCATCGTGGTGCCCAACGGCACCTACATGGTGCGGCTCCACTTCGCGGAGACCTACGAGCGCATCACGGCGGCCGGCCAGCGGGTCTACACGGTCTCCATCGAAGGCAAGCCGGTTCTCGAGGACTTCGATCCATTCAAGGAGGCGGGCGCGCAGTTCACGGCCGTCGTCAAGGAGTGCCAGGCCGACATCGCGGACGGCGAGCTGACCATCGAGTTCGCCGACAAGATCCAGAATCCGATGATCAACGGCCTCGAGGTCATCGCCCCCGGCGGCTCGGCCCTCCGCATCAACTGCGGCTCCACCGAAGCCTACACCAGCCCCGCCGGCCGCCTCTGGCACAAGGACCAGCCGTTCCCGACGCCGTGACGCCGCTACATCAGCCCTGAGCGGACGATCGAGCAGAGCAAGGACCGCTACTACGGGACCCTCGAGCAATGCTCGGCCGGCTGGCACCAGGGCAAGCATACCCCCTGGCCCTACACGAACTACCTCCTGTTCACCCTCAGGACCGCCTACCGCGAGTTCGAGGACAGGCTCGGCAGGGTGAAGGCGCCGCGGGGAGAGAAGACCGAAGTGGTCCGCCGAGGCCGCTACGCCGAATGGGAGAAGACGGGTGAGGGGCCACTTGGGTAGCAACTCGCCAACTAGGTAGGCAATTAGGTAGCGTGGCGGGGGGCGCCTCGCCGTCAACCGGCCCCGCGCTCGGCCTCAGCGCGGCGTGCAAGCCACTGCGCTTCCCGGTCCAGCATGGCGCGAAAGCGGCTCGACCGATCCATCGCGTCCCACTCGGCGCGGGTGTAGACCAGCGCATCGACGGGCACGGGGATGGAGGCTGTGTCCCACCCGGCCGACCGGCGCTCGAAGGGCTCGTCGGAGTCCTCGATGATGATGACCAGATCGAGATCGCTGCCGACACCCCAGTCCCCTCGCGCGTAGGAGCCGAAGTAGCCGACGGCCACGACGTCGCCGCGCTCGCGGCAGACCCGCTCCACCCACCGACGGAGCGCGGCCACCACCGCGTCGCGGTCAGGCCATTTGAGAATCGACAAACTCAAGGATCTCACGGGCATAGCCGATGGCACCTGTGCTGTGCAGCGGGCCGTAATGGTCGAGCGGCGCCCCTTCGGGGTGGCCATTCGGGTAGCGTGTCGGGATGTAGTAGCCATCGAGAACCCTGGCCTTGTCGATGAGCTCGTCGGTAACGGCGACTTCAGGAGGCAACTCCCGGAGCAGTCTCGCGACCACGTGGCCCCACGCCTCCTGCCCCAGGGAGAGGTGGAGCGCCTTGACGGCCTTCTCGGCCGTCTGATGGGCGGCGAAGCACGCCCACTCGTGCTCCTCGGCGCGCGCGGACCGCTCAGCGTGGGCGAGGTCGCGCCTCGCTTGCTTCAGCCAGTCCTGAGCCCGGTTCGGCACGACACCACCTCCTGAACTCGACGCATCCACCCCGTCACGGGCGACGAGCTGTACCGCGCCAGTATACCGCGTGCACAGTGCCTTCCGCAAGAGGGCCCGGGCCGATGTCGCTCAGCGGTGCTGCATTACCCCTGGTCGCAGATCTCGAAGGTGGTGCGGAGGGCCTCGAGCTTGTCGCCCT
>CAZDNN010000093.1:0-14768 GCA_964506385.1 uncultured Planctomycetota bacterium | reverse complement strand
CGGGCGCGGGTTCGGTCGTGAAGGGGGTCAGCCAACCGGTGCCTACTGGGACACCTCCACGCGACCTCGCGGACAGGGGAACGGTGGCCTGCCGCCCCGCGGCCCCCGAAGCGCAGGAGGCGCCGCGATAATTGAGTAAGGCGTCCCCCGACCTCCGTCCGAATAGATGTTTGGGTCATCCCGCTTCGCGACCCGCTTCCGGTTTGACGTGCTTGCTCATAGATGTCCCCAGAATTAGAGAATTGCGGGACCCTTGACAGTCCATGGAGCGAGACGATATGATCTGATCGGACGATGGAAACAGGCGGCCTCCCTTCCGAGGTCATCCGCGCGCAGTAACCACGGAGCTTCGCTGTGGCGGAACGGTCCCCGGGCCGCAGAATGCTGAGGAACTGGCTAATCCGCCTCGCGGTGCTGGTCGCGGTTGTGCTCGTGGTCGTGCTCGCGGTGTGGGTGCCCATCCGATTGCTGACATCGCCAGCCCGTGTCTTGCGGATGGCCCGCGAGAAGCTCGCGGCGGAGCTAGGCTGCCACGTCGAGGTTGGCAGCGCCCGGTTCGGGCTGCTTTCAGAGACCGTCTTGGGCGATATCGTGCTGCGGGAGGCCCCCGATTCCGAGCCCTGGGCTTCTGTGCGCACGGTGCACCTGCGCCATCGTGTCGCTGGCCTCCTGCGCGGCAAGCTCGAGGTAACCACTGTTCACGCCGTCGAGCCGCGCCTGGTCCTCACCGACGCTTCCATCGAGCGACTACGTCAGTTGGCACGGAAGCCGCGCGGCGAGGGCTTGTTCCCGTCGGCGATCGTGGTGGAGCAGGGAGCGGTCGAGGTCCGCAAGAGTGCGGGTATAGCGGGCCTCGGTGAGCTCTTGGTCAGCCCGATCTCGGTTCGCCTGTCCAATCCCGACGAGCGAGGCAGGCTGATCCACCTGGTGGCCGAGCTTGGGTTCCCCGCAGGCTCCGTAGCGGCGGATGCTCAGATCGATTCGACGGCCAGCGCGGCGCGGTTCCATGCTGCTGCAAGCGACCTCCGGCTGGCAATGATCCCGCGCGAGTGGCTCCCGGAACGCCTCCGCGCGCGGCGCGAGGTCCGCGAGGTCCGTGGCGTCCTTTCCGGCGAGGCCGATGGCCGGGTGGCGTGGGGCGGCGCGAAGCCGACGGTCAGCTACGTGGCCCGCCTGCGGTTCGACGACGTGAGCTTCCAGCCGCAGGAGATCGGCCTCCCGGTCCATGATCTCGCCGGTGACGCGACCGTGCGAGGTGGCCGACTGGCGCTCGCCGATGTCGTGGGGCGGGTGGGCCGGTCGCGTTTCGAGCTCGAAGACTTGGAGTTGACCTTCGACGCGCAGGGCGGGCCGCCGGAGGTGTGCTTCCGCGGCAGCGTTTACGATGTTGACCTGGACGGGCCGGTCCGAGCGGCTCTGCCCAAGGCGGTTCAGGAAGCCTGGGAGCAGCTTGGGATCGCGTCGGGGACGGCCGATGTCGAGGTCCGCTTCTCCCAGCGCGGCGGTGAGAGGCCGCAGGCCGGGCTCGAGATGGAGCTACGCGATGTTGCTGTGAAACCTGAGAACTTCCCGTACGCGCTGCCGCCCGTCTCGGGCCGCCTGCGCTACGACAGCGCACGAGACACCCTCGTTCTCGACGACATCGAGGGCAGCAACGGGGGATTGTCTCTGGAGTTGGATGGCACCGTTCATCTTCGATCGGACCCGCCCGCCGTCCGCGTCCGTCTGCGCGCACGGGGAGTCCCGCTGGACGATCGCCTGCTCAAGGCCCTCCCTCCAGAAGCCGCCTCGGTGTGGAAGGAGCTGGGCATCGTTGAAGGCAACTTCGACGCCGACGTGCGGGCCTCGGGACAACCGGGGAAGGACATTCGTGTGGGGGCCTCGGTGGACGTGCGGGAGCTGCGTCTTCGGCCAGAGGTGTTTCCCTACGATCTGCCGCCTCTCGCTGGCCGCATGCGGCTCTCGCCCGCGCGCAAGCTCCACATCGAGCGGCTCGACGGGAATCGGGGCGGCCTCGGCCTTTCGGTCTCAGGGACAGTGCACGCCTCTGGTGAGAAGCCAGTGTTGCGGCTGAACATCACCGCTGCCGGACTGCCCGTGGACGACAGGTTGGCCAAAGCGCTGCCCGAAGCCGCGCGGGAGGGGCTCGCTGAAGCAGGGTTGGCCGGCGGAACCATCGACGTAGGACTGTCGGTCCGGGGAGCCGCTGACGAGATCGACGTCGACGCCGATGTCACACTCCGAGGCTGCTCCGCCAGGCCCAAGGCGTTCCCCTACCCGATCGAGAAGCTCAGCGGCAGGGTCCAATGGGCAGAGAAGACCAAGACGCTGACACTGGAATCCGTCGTGGGCTTCCACGAGGCGACCCGCCTGGCGGCCAGTGGCCAGATGCGCCTCTCGCAACCGCAGCGGCCCGCATTTCAGCTTGCACTCCAGGCCAACAACCTCGTCCTCGACGAGAAGCTCCGCGCAGCCCTCCCTGCCGAATGGCAGAAGCTCTGGAAGCAACATCAGCCGAGGGGCAGCATCGACGTCCGCGGGCACCTGACTTCCACCGACGAGGGCAAGTTGACCTTCCAGGGCGTGACGACGCTGCGCGGGTGCAGCCTGGTCGCGGCGGAACTGCCGCGCCGCCTCGACGACATCACGGGCACCGTCGAGATTGACCCTGGCGCCATTCGCCTCGACAACATCGTCGCCACGGCGGGAACTTGCCGCATCCAGGCCAACGCCGTTTATCGCACAGGAGATGGTGGCGGGCGCCTGGAGAGCCTGTCCGTGATCGCCGCCGATCTACAGCTCGACGATGCCCTCATCGCGGCGCTTCCGAAGCCGATCGGCGACAAGCTCAAGCCCCACGCTCCTGTTGGTGGCCTCGACGTGCGCCTGGCCTACTTCGACAGCGGCAAGGAGCCACCTCGGACCCGCTTCTCGGCGGTCCTTCGAGACGTCGCCGTCAACGCAACGCCCGATGGCCCTCGCCTCACGAACCTGCATGGTGAAGTGCGCAGCGACGGACAAACCGCTACCCTCTCCGCCATCAGAGGCAGGCTCGCCACGATCCCGATCGACATAGACGGCCTCCTGGCACTCGAACCAAGGGCCGGGGCGACATCGGTCCACGTCCACCTTCCGCGCCTCCAGCTCACCCAACCCCTGGTCCGCCAGCTCCCTGAGCGCCTCGCTCCCGTTCTCGAGCTGGTGAAACCCGCCGGCACTATCGAGGCCTCGGCGACGATAAGCACCCGGGGCGACGAAACCCGCCCCAGCCTGGCGGCCGCCTCCCTCGCATTCGAGGACATCACGCTGGTCGCCAAGCCGGCAATCGACCGCCTCAGCGGAACCGCTACCTACGTTGCCGAGGCCGAAAGCCCGGGCGTCGGCGCCCTGGCGCTCAACCTGCAACGCGCCCGCATCGCCGGCCTGCCCCTCCAGGGGATCAGCGCCCACGGTCTCCTCAAGCCTGGCTCGCTCGACATCCGCGACGTGGATTGGACCCTCTACGGCGGCCGGATCTCGGGCGAGCTGCGGGTCGAGCGAGCCGAAACGCCAGCCTATGCGGGGCGGTTCCAGATATCCCACCTCGACCTTGAGAGCCTCGTCACTGCTTTCGGAGACCTCAAGAACGCGCCGAGCGGGTGGCTCAGGGGCACCGTGAACTTCAAAGGCAAGGGCCGAAAGCTCCGTGGCCTCGACCTCAGCGGAGTGTGCAAGGTTGACCGCGGCCGCCTCTACGAGCTGCCTCTGATCGTTTCGGTATGGAACTTTCTGGCCTTCCGCCTGCCAACAAAGGGCTCGCTCAGCGACGCCCACCTCGAGTTCCGCATCCGCGACGGCGTCCTCCACATCGATCACTTCTTGCTCACGGGCCACTCGATGCCCCTGGACGTCACGGGCACGATCTCCCTCGAGCCTGGCGTGAAGTTCGAAGACCAGAAGATCGACCTGCTCTTCACGGTGGCTCGCGAGCCGATGCTCTTGGACAAGCTCCCAGTTGTCGGGTGGGTCAAGGGGCAGACCTACGGGCGGCTGACCCGCTACTTCCTCCAGGCCCGGGCCACGGGCACGCTTGCACACCCCAGGATCGAGGCCGTCACCAGGCTGCTCGCCGCCCCCATCAGCGGTTTCCGGTCTGTCCTCCGCCGCGTGGCGGCCGAGGGAGCCGCTGTGGTCAAGCGCAAGCGGCCATAGGAGTCTGCCCCCAGGTTCCGCGCTGGGCGGACACCGAGCACGAGGACGAGGACGACGACGAGGACGATCGGAGGCAGCGAGTTCTGGTCCCCAAGAACTGGGGTCAGACTCGGCGCAGGGCTGCCTGACCGCTCCGCTGGAAGCCAACGCGGCGACTGAGTCGCCCTGGGGCGAGACCTCCCTGACCCGCTGGCTGCCGAAGTACGCGCTTACCCCCAGCCAGCCCGCCACGCCCGCAGCCAACTCGACGTTCAGCCGGCTCCAGGCGCAGTCCGGCGCCGGGCCTGTCGGGCGTGCCGAAGCCCGCGAGCGGCTTCTCCGTCGCGAGGCCGAGCACCGCGACTCGATGGCGGTCGCGGTCGGCCACCCAGAGTTCTCCTGAGTCAGCGGCGATCCGGATGGCGGGGCCGAAGTCGGCGCGCCAGCGGCCCCTCTCTCTCCAGTCGGCGCCGTCGCGGGCCATCTCGATGACCTGCCCGTCGGCCGCGCCGAGGAGGGTGTCGGGGTGCTTCATCGCGAGCGTCGTCCAGGCCTTGGCGGGCGTCGCCGGCTTGAGCGTCACGGAGCCGAGGTCGCGCCGGTAACTGCCGTCGGGACCGATGGCGAAGGCCTGCCCCTCGCCCGCGGCGTTGATGGCGAGCAGGGTGAGAGCTCCCTTGCTGCGGTAGACGGCGCAGCCGACGCGATCCTTCTTGAGGTCACACGGGCCGTCCACCTGCTGGCCCTTCACCTCGCCGGTGAGGGGGCCGTGGTAGAAGGCCGGCTTGCCCCAAAGCACGGCGGGCGCGACCATCGCGTCGTTGTCGAGCATCACCGCCTGGGCCACGCCGGGGAACTCGGGCGCGTTCACGCCGAAGCGGTCAACGACCACGCCCAGACCTACCCCAGACCGACCCGAATCCGCGCCCGGCGGGGTCGGTCGGTCCCGCTTTCCGAGCGCTTCGGGTGCGGCTCGGAAGGGCTTTCATGACTGTCCCGGCCCGGTCTTGCGACCCCGATCCCGCAGACGGAAAAACCCGGATCGGCGTCGGCCCCTTGCATAGATGCCGCTCCGCCATGAGTCGGAAATCTCAGCGGCAAGGGGAGTCCCAACGGCGGGATGGGACCCTATCCGCCCGCAGAAACTGATCCACACCCCCGCCCCCTTCGCGGCGGGACTCCACGAGGTAGCTTCGCTCCCCCGCTTGCTCAGAAAACGCCTACTTCTCTATCTCCAGGCATAGGCTGAATTTCGAGAAAACCCGAATTGCGGGCCTCCCCACATGGGATCACGGTGTCGGTTGCAGGAATCCCTGGCGACCATCGTGACCCGGGGCACGCCGGCCTCTTGGACAGTCTCCCTCTGGCAGCCCCCAGCCAGAAGGTCCTCGCCCGCGCGCGAGAAGAGGAGTACCCCATGAGCAAGCTAACCCCATATAGCCGTGCCTGCTCTCGGCGCCGGACGTGCGGCGAGGGCATACGGAATCGGCGGCGTGAGGGCCGGCTGTGGGGGCTGCGGCGAATCCTGCGGGTGCATGTGGGGCAGCGTCCCGTGCTAGCAGCCCGTGGCAGAAGTCCGTTCGGACTGCGTGCGGGTCTTCGGGCCGATCTCCGCGTTGCGAGATCTCGACGAATCCACCGATTCGCCTGCGATCTCGCGCCTTGACCTCGGCCCGAATCCCTCGCACTCGTCTGCGAAGGACTTCTGCCACGGGCTGCTAGTGCATCCGGGCGACATACCAGGATGTTGGTCACGTCGAGGACTTCATAGCTGAAACCGAAGGTTGGGTGATCCGCTACATGGTCCTCGACACACGAAGCTGGCTACCGGGCAGGAAGGTGCTGGTCTCGCCCGAATGGATCGGTCGGGTCGAGTGGACCAACCGTCGTGTGCGCCTTGATCTGGCGCCCGAGGCGATCAGGACGAGCCCTGAGTTCGACCCCAAGGCACCCGCCAACCGGGAGGACGAGGTCAGGCTCTGCGACTACTACGGCCGACCCAGGTACTGGGAGAAAGCGCCGCGTCGAACGGAAGGTCCGCTCGGGCACGGCGAACAGGATGGCTCAGCAGGGGCTTGAGAAGGGGGCTAAGCCATGAGACGTGCCGTGAGGCAGCCCGGCTGCAGTTCAGGGTGGGCTCCGCAGGAAGGCGTCCGACCCGCGATAAAGCTGTGCACACTCGTTGCCCTTATGACATTGCCTCTCGTCGCTGCGAGTTGTGCTCCGGTGTGGGAGCGATTGGGGAAAGGGCGCTGTCCTGCTGACGATGCCGCTGCCGTATTCGAGCAGGGCGGCACTGATGCGCTGATCCATGCACGGCGGCTGTGACACCCGGGGGGGAAAGGAGAGACGATGAGTGCGACACTGCATTTCCCGGTCGAGGTCGAGCGGGACATTGCGGCCTCGTTGTACCGACCGCTCGATGAGAACGGCCTGCGGCGGATCACCGAGGCGGCCTTCGAGGTGCTCGAGAAGTCGGGCCTGGCGGTCTATTCGCCCACCGGCCTCGCAGCCTTCGAGGCCGCGGGCGCGAACGTAGACCCCGAGACGCGGACGGCGAAGCTGCCCCGTGCGCTGGTCGAGGATGCTATCGCCTCGAATCCCTCGTCGATCACGCTCTACGCCCGCGACGACGTGCATCACGCGGTGCTCGAGAACGACCGCGTCCACGTGTTCACCATCAACGTGTTCCCCAACGAGATCGAGGACAGGGACGCGATCGACGTCAACCGCTTCTTCCACGCCCTCGACTGCACCACGAAGCACGTCATGGGCGGCGTCTACTCGCTCAAGGGCTGCCAGGACGTGGTCGCGATGACCGAGATGATCGCGGGGAGTCCCGAGGCGCTCCGCAAGCGCCCCTTCGTGTCGTTCATCACGCTGGTCATCAGCCCGTTCAAGATCGACGAGCGTTACGGCGAGATGACCTGCTACTTCGCGCAGGAGGGCCTGCCCGTCGTTGTGCCGACCGAGCCGATCTGCGGCACCACATCGCCCGTGACCCTGGCCGGCAACGTGCTGACCCACATCGCCGAGACCCTCGGGGGCATCGCCCTCGTGCAATGCGTCAACACGGGCGCGCCGGGCATCTGCGGCAGCGTGGGCTCGGCCTGCGATCTGCGGACGATGGACCACCTGGGCGGCCCCATCGAGCGGGCGATGATCAACGCCGCCGTCGCCCAACTCGCCCAGCACTTCGGCCTCCCGCTCTACTCGACGGCCGGCACGTCGGACGCCAAGAGCGTGGACACCCAGGCCGCGTACGAGAGCGCCCTGTCGAACGTCCTGGTGGCCATGTCGGGCGCCAACTACATCCACGATGCTCTCGGCCTCATGGAAGCCGACCTGACCGTCTCGTACGAGAAACTGGTCATGGACGACGAGATTCTGGGCATGTGCGACCGCGTGCTCGAGGGTATCGAGGTGAGCGACGAGACACTGGCGCTCGAACTCATCCTCGGGAAGGGCCCGGGGCAGGACTTCCTTGCCGAGCCGCACACGGTCGAGCACATGCGGAGGGAGTTCTTCGTGCCGCGGCTGGCCAACCGTAGGAAGCGCGCGGCCTGGACCCCCGACGACAGCGCGTTGGCCCGGGCCAAGGCGTTTGTCGCCGAGGTCCGCGCGAGCTCCTCGAGGACCCCGGGCTGCTGTGCTACAACGCGGCCGCGGCGCGCATCTTCGCGGAGGCCGGCGCCCGAGTCGGGGCCGGCAGCGACTGCGCGCGGGTCTCCCTGCCGCCGCGCGTGATCGACCGGGCGCTGGAGACCGCGCCATCGACCATCGTCCTCGGCGCCCGCGACCCCGCCAATAAGCTCATCCTCGACGCGCACGAGCCGCGCGTGCGTTTCGTCAGCGGGGCGGAGACGAATGTGTGGCTGGACGTGAGCTTCGAGGACGGCGTCCCGACGTTCACCCGCCAGCCGGGCTCCATCGAGCGGCTCTGCCGAGCGGCGCACCTGTGCGACCACCTCGAGCACTTGGACTCCTTCATCCGCTGCGTGAACATCCGCGACGAGGAGGTGACGGCCGACAACAAGGACGTCAACAAGTTCCTCGCCAGCCTCGCCCACATCACCAAGCACGTGCAGGCCGGCCTCACCAGCCTAGATAGACTCGACGACGTGATTCGCCTGGGGCAGATCATCGCCGGCGGCGAGGCCGCCTTCGAGAAGGCGCCGCCCATCTCGTTCATCACGTGCGTGATCAAGAGCCCGCTCCAGGTGGTGGACGACACGGCCGAGAAGCTCATTGCCATCTCGAAGCAACGCGTGCCCGTGGTTATCTCAAGCTGCCCCATGGGCGGCGCGACCGGGCCATTCGATGAGTTCGGCATGGTGGCTCTCATCAACGCCGAACTACTCGCGGGGGTGACTCTCAATCAGCTCGTCTCGCCCGGCGCACCGGTCCTCTACGGCAGCGTGCCCGTGCGCACGCGGCTCGACAACCTGAACGACATGTACGGCGCCCCTGAGTTCAACCACTACAACCTCGACTGCACCCAGATGGCCCGTTTCTACGGCCTGCCGTGCTACTCGACGGCTGGGGTGGGCGACACGTCGGTGCCCGGCATCCAGGCCACCGTCGAGAAAATGCTCACTTACATGGCTGTGCCGATGGGCGGCGCCCAGTACATCCACTACGCCTTCGGCCTGCTCGAGCGCACCAACGTCTTCTGCCCCGAGCAGGCAGTGATGGACGATGCCCACATTGGGCTCGCCAAGCGCTGGCTCGCGGCGACCACTGTGGCACAGCGGCGCCGCGACGAGGTGACCCGCATGGTCCGCGAGGTGATGGCTACGGACCACAAGACCTTCATGTACCACCTGCCCCTGCCCTCCCGGGACGACGTCTACGTCCGCTATCCGCTCGAGGATGACGAGGGAGGTGCGCTTCTTGCTGCCCACAGGCGCTACCGCGAGATCCTCGATCTGCCACCCACGCCGCTGCCGCCGGCGGTCCTGGAGGAGATCGAGGCAACGGTGCCCGGGGTGCTTCCGCAATCCATCCACGCTCTCGAGGAGGCCGTGACCCATGGCTGAGCCGACCAGTGACGACCAGATGCCCGCATACTCCGAAGCGGTCAAGAGCGGGCTGTATGCCAAGCGCTCGGGCCTGACGGGCAAGTACGACAACGTGCGCAGGTACTGGGAGGACGAGCTTACACGCCACTTCCTCTACCCGCATCTGCGCAAGCTCATCGAGCGAAGCCGGGGGCTGATGCGCCGCATCCGCATCCTTGACCTCGGGTGCGGCAGTGCCGACGGCTACGAGTTGCTCTGCGGGATTCGCGAGCGCGACCCGGACCTTCAGGCCCACGAAGTCGATCTCCTCACACCCGACGTCTTCGGCCTCTACAAGGGCATCGATCTCAATGAGGACCTCCTTGCACAGGCGCGCAAGGTCTACGGGGGACGCCCCAAGCTGACGTTCGCCCAAGGCGACTTCACCAAGGGCCTCCCGATCGGGAAGGA
Organism: uncultured Planctomycetota bacterium; assembly: GCA_964506385.1. Taxonomy (GTDB): domain Bacteria; phylum Planctomycetota; class PUPC01; order DSUN01; family DSUN01; genus CAZDNN01. Next base: position 5,127 of record CAZDNN010000093.1, on the reverse strand, counting down.
CGAGCGGGCCTTCGACCTCTACTTCACCTCGTTCGGCACCATGTCCCACCACAACCGCGACTCGACGGCCATCCGCCTGCTGGCCGATATCGCAGCGCGCGTCGAGCACTATGCCGTCATCATCTGCGACTGGCTCGGCCGCTCCACCTTCGTCGGGCGGCACATGGACACCGCCGAGTACAACCCTCACGCGCAGCCCATCCGCAAGGCCGTCAACTCGCTCCATGAACCCAACCTGCGGACCGACCTCAACGACCTGATCATCAACTACGTCCCCAAGCCCGGCTTCGACTTCCTCAACGACTACTTCGAGCACCTCCAGATGTGCTGGAACGCGCTCGTACATCACACGGCGCAGCTCCTGGTGGCCTACGACCCGCACACGGAGCGTCTCAGCGATCCGGCGCCCCCCATTCCTGGCAGCTACCCGGAGCCGCTGCGCGAGATGATGGATCGGATGCGCCACGTGGTCGAGGGCACTGGCTGGATGCGCGTGGGGCTGCCGCGCGAGAACATCATCGAGCCCCAGCTCGGCTACGCCCTGCGCCATCTCGTCAGGGCTCTCCAGGACGGCCGAAGCTGCGCGCACGGATACGTGGGGATCCTCGAGGTGGACAGGGATAGTGCCTGAGCCGAGGGTACCGAGCTGATTGCGTTCGAACAGGTATCGAAGACATACGGGAACGGCGTGGACGCCGTCAGCGACCTCTCCATGCACGTCGCCGACGGGGAGACCCTCGTCCTGCTCGGCACCAGCGGCTGCGGCAAGACGACAACGCTCAAGATGGTCAACCGCCTGATCGAGCCGAGCCGAGGCAGGATCCTCATCGACGGCAAGGACATCACCGAGCAGGAGATCCTCGCCGAGATGCTCGCCCTCCTCATCGAGGGCAACAGCGACCTGACGGTCGCGCGGAAGCCCTATCTCGGCGGCACGATGGTCTGCTTCAACGCCCTGAAGGCGGGCGACCTCGACCTCTATGCCGAATACACGGGCACGGGCCTCGTCAACATCCTCAACCGCGAGGCCATCGCCGACCCGCAGGAGTCCTACGAGGTGGTCAAGAGGGCCTTCGCCGAGCAGTATGGGCTGGCGTGGCTCCAGCCCTTCGGCTTCAACAACACCTACACCCTCAGCCTGCGGCGCCAGCAGGCGGAGGAACTCGGGATCAAGACCTTCTCCGGCCTGGCCGAGCACCTCAAGTCGGGCAACGAGCCGACGCTCTCGGCGGGGTTCACCGCCGAGTTCCTCGACCGACCCGACGGCTACAAGGGCCTCGCCGAGGCCTACGGCCTGAAGTTCGCCGCCGAGCCGAGACAGCTTGATCCCGGGCTCATGTACCAGGCCTGCGCCGACGGCTCGGTGGACGTCATCTGCGCCTTCGCCACGGACGGGCGCATCGCCGCCTACGACCTGGCGACGCTCGAGGACGACAAGCGGTTCTTCCCGCCCTACTTCGCCGCGCCGCTCATCCGCCAGGCGACACTGGAGGAGCATCCGGAGTTGGAAGCCCTCCTCAACCGTCTCGCGAGCCGCATCGACGACGAGACGATGCAGAAGCTGAACTACCAGGTCGATCGCAGAGAGAGCCCCCGCCGCGCCCGGGACGTCGCCCGCGAGTTCCTCCAGAGCTGCGGGCTGCTCCCGCCGCCGTCCTGACACTCACGAAGAAAACTCCCCATCCACCCAGAAGCCGAAGGAACACACGCCACACAAGACGAGAGGAACACAAAGCCATGGCAGGCATCGTCGGTATCCTTGGCCAGAACAGCCAGCAGGAACGTGCGGAGCGGATGCTCCAGACCATCACTCACCGAGGCTCCGACGAGGCGGCGTCTCTTCAGGTCGGGCAGGTCGCTCTCGCGGTAGGCGCCCCGTCACTGTCGGCGGCGCGAGGGAGCGGCCTGGCCCGCGATGGAGACGTGGCGATCGCGTTCGACGGAGAGATCTACAACGAACGCGCGGACGGCGTGTCCGACGCCGACGTGGCGTTGGATCTCTACAGAACCCACGGCCGCGTCTTCGCGGGCCACCTCCAGGGCGTCTTCGCCTGCGCCGTCTGCGACGGCGACGAGCTGCTCCTGGCGCGCGACACGGTCGGCGTCCGGCCCCTGTACTGGGGAACCACCCCGCAGGGAGACATCGCCTTCGCCTCCGCTGCCGCGCGCAGGTCTACTAACTGCATCCTCAGCGGTGAGGGCGGCGACGAGCTCTTCGGCGGCTACCACCTGCTCAAGGACCTGCCCACCGAGGCGGAGCGCCTGAGGATGATGGGCCGTCTCATCGAGGTCGCCTACAACACGGCGGTGCAGCGCCTCGACCGCGCCATGTTCGGCAACGGCATCACCTACCGCACCCCGTTCATCGACACCGAGGTCATAGCCCTCGCGCTCCAGTTGCCGGTGTCGTGGAAGATCCACGGGAACGGGGGCGGCGAGCCCGTCGAGAAGTTCATTCTGCGCGAGGCCTTCAAGGATCTGCTGCCCGAGGCGATCTACCGGCGCCGCAAGCTCCGCTTCTCCGCCGGCACCGGCACCGACGGGCTGATGGACCGCATCGCCGAGGGCCACGTGAGCCGGCAGGAGTTCGAGCAGGCCGACAACCCTACGCCCCAGGGCTACGTGCTCAACTCGCCGAAGGAGCTGTGGTACTATCGCCTGTTCAAGCAGCGGTTCCCGGCGCCCTGCTTCGAGCGGCTTGTCGGACGATGGGACCCTGGGAAATAGGCGAGCCGAAGGCTCCCGGAGGCCGAGCTACCTTCGCAGATTGCCGTGCCCTTCATGATCGGTGCAGGCACCATCACCCAGGCCACCGTCCTGGGCAAGCGCCTCGGGGCCGTGTCTGCGGTGGCTGTGCTGCTGGCCGGGATGGTCGTCACGGTCGCGGTCGTCGGCGCCTTCAAGCACTTCCACGACCGGATCCAGGGCGAACGCGAGCGCGTCTTCGAGCGCTACGTCAACATCCTGTCGCGGGCGACGAGGGCGTGGACAAGGAGTTTGTCGTCGTGCAGTTCACCGACTTCGGCGACTCCAGCCTCAACATCCTGCTCTACTACTTCACCGTGGCCACGGGCTTCGCCGACCACCTGGCCACCAAGCAGCGCATCAACGTCGCCGTCATGCGCGCCCTCCGCGACATGGGCCTCTCCATCGCGTTCCCGACGCAGACGCTCCACCTCGAAGGGCAGATTGCCGAGGCGCTCGTGGGTCAGCCCAGACGAGCGGCAACGCGCGCCTCAGGGCCCGGCCGCGAGAAGGACCCTTGATGCGCGACTCTGGCGTAAGACCATGATCCGACGCATCCTACTCCCTGTCTACGGCACCCAGGACGACCGAACCGCGTTCGACCACGCGGTTCGACTGGCCGAGCGATTCGGCGCAGAGCTACTTGTTGCCCCCATCGTGGACAAGGGGGAGTTCATGGACGCGGTGGGTGGCCCATCGGAAGGCGCCACGTGCTACCTCGACCGTGGAGCGCTGGATGCCTTCACGCAGGAGGTCCGTCGCGAGGCGAGAGCTCTCGCCGAGGAAGCCGCCGCGCGCGGCCGGACGTCCATTGTCGCTCCCTCACCCTCTGCGTTCCCCGATGACCTTATCCACTTGACCCGCCAGTGCGACCTGCTGGTCGAGTCAGAGATGCACCGTCGCCCATTGCTTGCGCGGAAACTGCTCGAATGCTCCGATCTCTACACGGATGCGATGTGCCCCATTCTCCTCTCCCATGGTCAGCCCTTCCAGATGGAGTTGGTCATGCTCGTCTACACGGCATCCGACGCGGCGAGCCGAGCCCTGAACTGGCTGACCGAGCTGGGGGAGCACACTGAGCTGAGCCTACATGCACTTGTGATGGACAGCGGACAAGCCGTACGGGAGAGACTCCAGCAAGAGGTGCTCGCCAAGGCCGAGGCGCACGGCGTGCGAGCGCAAGTGCGCGAAGCGGCCCCCGGCGCGGCGCTGTCTTCGGTAGCGACCGTGGCGGGGGAACTCATGCCTGGACTGATAGCGCTGCCGATGCACACCTTCCGTCGGCCCTTGCGCCTGTGGCTTGCGGGGATCGATCAGCGCGCGGTTGACCAGCTTGGGTCCTCTGTAGTGCTATTCCCGTAGAGGAGCAGCAGCGGCATGCCGGACTTCAACAAGGTCGTCCTGATCGGCAACCTCACGCGGGACCCCGAGCTTCGCTACACCCCCGGCGGCACGGCGGTGGCCGACTTCCGGCTCGCCGTCAACCGCCGCACCCGCGATGCCAGCGGCGGGCGGCGCAGCGAGGCGACCTTCGTGAACGTGACGGCCTGGGGCCACAATGCCGAGGTGATCGCCGACCGCTTCTCGAAGAGCCAGCCCATCTTCCTCGAAGGTCGCCTCGCATTCGACCGATGGACCGATAGGACCGGCCAGAAACGCTCGAAGCTCTACGTCATCCTCGAGCGCTTCCAGTTCCTCACCCCCAGGCCGCGCCGCGACGACGAACGCCCACGACCCCCCGCGCACAGAACCCACCATCCGCAGGAGTAGCGACAAGCATGGCACGACGCCCACGACGCCACCGGCCGAAACAGCGACGCCGCTGCCGTTTCTGTCGTGACGGCATCAAGCACATCGACTACAAGGACATCGACCGTCTGCGGAAGCTGATCACTGTCCGCGGGCAGCTCCTGCCGCCGTGACCGCCCCAGAAGCACGGGGGAGCAGGGCGCTGTTGCCCTTGAGGGGTAGCATCCGGGCCGCCACACGCCTTGGACCCCGCGTCCACACCTTCGTCCCGCCGTTGGCCTCTCCTCTTACGCGGACGCGCGGGCGCACGAGGGTCTCAGGGGAGGACATTCCCTGTGTCAGGTGACCCGTGGCAGCGAGGGGCAACAAGAGCACGCCGTTCCTGGAGGTGTCAGGCGTCAGGGGCCTGGTTCTACCGTCCGCACGAGGTGAGCGACTGATGCTGGATCGACCCCACGTCGACGCTCCCGGGCCCGCTTGGCGTTCACGTCTGTCCGGATGGCGCGACACCGAATGACTCGACCTGCCAGACGGTGCGCGGTGTACTTGATGGCGTTGCTGGAGGGCCAGAGATGAAGGAACTGCGGACAGCGACGGGGGAGCCGTTCAGGTACAAGGGGAGCCTGGACGAGG
>CAZDNN010000092.1:1293-14784 GCA_964506385.1 uncultured Planctomycetota bacterium | reverse complement strand
TTCGACAGGAAGGCACTAATGGCCAAGCTCGGGCAAGTGCACTGGCACGAGGGTTTGTTTCTCCAGCCCCATCACATCCAGGTCATGCAGCACCTGCTCGGCGAGCAGTTCGCCGCCGAGCGTCGGCTGGCGTGGGCCTATCCGTACGGGATGGTGGAGTATCGGCTGTCGTCGGACGCGCTGGAGAACATGCTGGTCCAGTTCGACCGCCTGACGGTGGTAATGCCCGGCGGGCTGATCGTCAACGTGCCGGAGAACGCCGATCTGCCGGCGCTGCCGATCGGCGAGCGCTTCGAGTCGTCGAGTGCGGCCTTCACCATCAACATTGGAGTGCCGCTCTGGCAGGCGTCGCGCGGCAACACCATCGAGCGGGGCGCGGGAGGCGATCCGCGGGCGAAGCGGATCTTCCGCGTCGCCGAGACGGAGTGGCTCGACGAGAACACCGGCGAGAATCCCCAGCCGATCCTCCTGCGCCGCATCAACGCCCGCCTGCTCCTCGACGAGGACGACCAGACGGACCTGGAGGTCCTCCCCCTGCTGCGCATCGCCCACGCCACGGGCGAGGACGTGGGTCTGCCTCGCCAGGACCCTACGTTCATCCCTCCGTGCTTCCTGCTCAACGGCTCGCCGGTGCTGCGGGACCTGCTGCGGAACCTGGCTCACCAGGTGGAGGCGACGCGGGGCCAGCTTGTCAACGAGATCAACCGCGGGGGGGCCTTCTCGTGGGAAACGTGCCGGGGCATCCAGATCGAGCAGGTGCTGCGGCTCGGCGTGATCAACGCCTTCGCTGGCCGGCTCCGCCACATGGTCCAGGCGCCGTCCGCAAGCCCCTTCGAGATCTACCTCGAGCTGCGGGAGCTGCTGGGCGGGCTGGCGGCGCTGCACCCGGACAACGACCAGTACGAGGCGGCGGACTACGACCACGACAACCCCGGCGTGGTGTTCCACGAGCTGTGCGCCAAGATCCGCCGGCTCCTGCGAGGCACCGTGGCCGCGCCGATCATGCGGCTGCCGTTCCGCCGCGAAGGCAACCTGATGCTGGCCGAGATGACCGACGAGCACCTGACCCGCCCGAACGAGTACTTCCTGGGGATCAAGACGAAGCAGGACCCGAGCCAGCTCGCGCGGCTGGTGGAGAACGCCGATGAGTTCAAGCTCATGGCACGCACGCTGGCCGGGCGGGCGATCTTCGGCGTGAAGCTGGCGGAGGAGCGCTATCCGCCGTTCGGCCTGCCATCGGAGACCGGCCTCCACTACTTCCGCCTGCTGCGGGCGGAGAGCAAACGGATGTGGGACCGCATCAGCCAGGAAAAAGCCATGGCCGTCCGCTACCCCGGCATGGACACATCGGACTACGACATAACCCTCTACATGACCGTCCCCGCGGCGGGGGAGGGCAGCGATGACTCTGCTTGAGCTCTGCGAGCCGCTCTTCCTGTACATCTGCCGCCTCAACCGCTCGGCGCGCAAGGGCGGGGCGGGGCTGGAGTACGACAGGGTCCGCGCCGAGATTGAGGGCATCTTCAAGGAGATAGCCGCGCGGGCCGATGCAGAGCCGGGGCTCGTGAGCCAGTATGAGAAGGTCGAGGAGGTGCTCGTCTTCTTCGTCGATTCGATGCTCTCAGAGAGCACCCTGCCCTTCGCGGAGGAGTGGCACCGCAACCGCCTGGCCTACGAGCGCAACGAGCTGGCCGGCGACGAGAAGTTCTGGGACCTGCTGGACGAGACGCTCCAGGAGCGAAGCTCGGAGGCCACCGAACGCCTCTCCATCTTCTACACCTGCATCGGCCTGGGGTTCACGGGCTTCAACGCCGGGCAGCCGGAGCTGCTCCGCAAGAAGATGCTCCAGTGCTCCGCCCGCCTCCAGCACATGATGGACAAAGATGAGGAGAGCCGCATCACGGCCGACGCCTACGAGCACACGGACACGCGCGACCTCGTGGAGCCTCCCGGGGCGAAGCTGCTTGGCATCGCCATCGCCCTGGTCGGCCTGATCATCGTGCTGTTCGTGGCCAACATCTACTTGTTCCGCGTTACCTCGGAGGATCTGGTGAAAGCGCTCAACACGATCATCCAGCGCGAGCAGGTGGAGAAGAGCACCACGGCGCCACCTGCCACTCCCGGCACCGCGGCGCCTGCGTCCGGGGAGGAGCGGCAGCCATGAGCATGAGACAGGTACTTCGCTCGCCCCTGCTCTACTACCTCCGCCTGCCGATGCCGCTGCGGATCGGCATGCTCTTCGCCGCTGGCGGCGGCTCGCTCTACATGCTGATGTACTTCTTCCGCGGCCGCTCCCTCTGGATCGTAGCCATCGGGATGGCTGTGGTGGCGGCGCTGCTCGTGCTGTTCCGCCAGACCCTCAAGTGGCGGAAGAAGCGCAAGGCGGCGCCCATGGAGCAGGGCATCGTCCAGCAGAGCGGCGCTGCGCCCCAGGGCATCACCGAAGCCGGGCGCCGCGCCAGGCTCGACGACCTGCGGCGGAACTTCGAGGACGGCGTCAAGAAGTTCCGCGCCGCGGGCAAAGACCTCTACAGCCTGCCGTGGTACGCCATCGTCGGCGAGCCAGGCTCAGGCAAGACGGAGGCCGTGCGCCATTCGAGCGTCGGCTTCCCACCCGGCCTCCAGGACCCCTTCCAGGGCGCCGGCGGCACGATCAACATGAACTGGTGGTTCACCAACCGCGCGGTGCTGCTCGACACGGCCGGGCGCCTGCTCTTCGAGGAGGTGGAGGCCGGGAGCACTGGCGAGTGGCACGAGTTCCTCCAACTCCTGCGCACACATCGCCCCAACTGCCCCATGAACGGGCTCATTCTCGTGATCCCGGCCGACACGCTGATCACGGACACCGCGGACGCTATCAAGGCGAAAGCGGAGAAGATCGCTCAGCAGCTCGACGTCATCCGCCGCGAGCTCGGGGTCCGGTTCCCCGTGTTCGTCCTCATCACCAAGTGTGACCTGGTCAACGGCTTTCGCGAGTTCTTCGAGGGGATCACCGATCCCGCTCTCCAGCATCAGATGCTCGGCTGGTCGAACCCCGCATCGCTCGACGAGCCGTTCAACCCCGAGCTGGTGGACGAGCATCTTGCGACGGTCTGCGACCAGCTTCGCCGCCGCCGCATGGCCCTGCTGATCGACCCCGTGCACACCGAGGACGCGGTGGCTGGCCGGCGGATCGACCAGGTGGACGCGCTCTACGCATTCCCACAGAGCCTGGCGCGGATCTCCTCCCGTCTCCAGCTCTACCTCGAAATCGTCTTCGCCGGGGGCGCGTGGTCGGGCAAGCCGCTGTTCCTGCGGGGCATCTACTTCACGTCGTCCATGCGCGAGGGCTCCGCCCTCGACGAGGAGCTGGCCGAGGCCCTCGGCGTGCCCGTCGAGTCGCTGCCAGATGGGCGTGTGTGGGAGCGGGACCGCTCGTACTTCCTGCGCGACGTGTTCCTGGACAAGGCCTTCAAGGAGCGGGGGCTGGTCACCCGTGCCGCCGACGCGGGCGGACAGCATCGGCGCCGGAAAGCCGTCGTCCTGGCGGCAGGCTTCCTCAGCGTTCTCTTGCTCGGGCTGTTCACGTGGTTTGGCGCGCGCGCCCTCGACAGAAGCATCGGGCGCCACCGCGACTACTGGGTTGCCGCGGCGGAACCGGAGAACTGGAAGGAGAACAAGGTTACGGGCGGGAGCAGCTACTGGAGGCCCATCGTGACCCCTGAATGGGTGGGGAGCCCCAACTGGGTGTATGCCGGGGACGTGACGCTGGACGTCGCGGGCCGCGAGACGCGGATCGCCGAGTTCCACAGCCGCCTCCACCAGCTCGACCAGAAGCCCATCCGGATCCCCTGGGTCTTCTGGCTGGCCAAGGTGGGCACTGCTGGCCTCGATACGAAGCGGGTGCGCGCTCACCAGGTGCTCTTCGAGGCGGGCATCCTGCGCCCACTGGTGGATGCCGCGCGTGCGAAGATGCTCGGCAGCGGCCGCGACTGGCCGGCGCAGGCCAACGACGCGCTGGCACAGCTCATCCGCCTGGAGACGCCCGGCGCCAAGCTGCCAGACCTGGACCCACTCTATCAGTTCGTCCTCTTGCGGCAGAGCGAGGGCAGCACTGGCGCCGCCGGCGCCAGTGGCCCTGCCCCCGGCACTGCCGCCGCGCCGGCCAGGCCGCCCACTGCCGCCGCGGCGTCGCCGCGCACGACGGCTCCTGCCCCCGCGCCTGTCACCTCAGCGCCCGCCACCGCCGCCGGCGGCCAGTTGCGGCGGTACCTCGAAGATCGCGACGCACTCGCGGCCGTCATGGCGTGGCTGTACGGCGAGGGTGGGGGACAGTGGCCGCCGAAAGCCATGGGCCTGGGCACCGGCCACGCGCACAAAGCGATCTACGCTGGGGTCGATCGCTTCATCCGCTTCTGGTCGGCCAAGGGCAAGGAAGCCAGCGTCGCGCTCCAGCGGATCATCGACGTGCGCGAGATCATCCTCCGTCAGTACAAGGACGCCGAGGCGAAGCTGCTCGCCGTGGACGACGAGTTCACCCCGCGACTCGAGCGGCCTGCTGCGGCCAAGGTGCAGATCATCGGCGAGGCCGCGAAGGCATGGGAAGCCCGTCTCGGGAGCCTCAGCAAGGCCAGGAAAGAGGCGGAAGCCAAACTCGCCGCCTTCCCTGACGGCCCCCTCACACCTGTCTTCGAGCAGCAGTCCAGCGGCATCTTCGACCAGATCGAGGCCGCATTCAACCGCTTCCGCACCGAGGCCGAGCTCGACAAGCGGATCCAGCCGAGCGACAAGGGGCTCCTGGGCAAGATCAAGGACGCCGCGGAGAAGGCGGTGGACAAGAAGGCGAAGAAGAAGGGCGCCAGGCCCGCCACCGCCACGGCGCCGGGCACGGCCAGTCCCTCGACGGGGACGGCCCCCGAGGCCGAGCAGGCGTTCGAGGGCCTCGACGAGGCGCAGGCCCGCGCGCAGCGGCTGAAGAACGACGTGGACGCTAAGCTGAAGACGGCGCTCGAGCTCATCCGCAAGATCGCCAGGCCAGACGCTGTGGCCGACGACGTGCGGCAGGTGGACGTCGAGTTCCTGAACGTCCTCGCCGTCCCCGAGCACCTCTGGCAGCGCCTGGTGGCGCTGAGGCTGGTGCCTGCCGAGGCCAAGCAGCACCAGCTCCAGCTCTACGAGTACCGCCTGCTGATGTACCAGTTCGCCGACGCCGAGCGGAGCAAGCGCGATCAGGTGCCACAGGGCGGGTCCTTCCGCGGCGCCATTCAGGGGGTCCAGCAGAACATCAAGCTGGCGGCCAACCAGATCGCTCAGCTCAAAGACCTGGACCCCAAGGCGTTCCGCTTCGAAGACGCCGCCGGCGTCTCCGTGTTCACCTGCCAGCGGCTGGCGTTGCCACAGCGGGTGTACCTGATGCTGAACGACCTGCTGTCGAAGCGGCCGCAGAAGGCGGAGGACGTGGCAGCGCACGTGGCGGCCCGCGCCGCAGCGTACCAGCCACTGGTGCAGCCGGAGCTGCCGCTGACGAGCATGACCGGCGGCCAGTTCGAGCCGCGCTACCACCCCGACGCGACCCTGGCCATGCTCGGCGAATGGGCCGACGCGGGCATGGTGCTCCAGGACAAGAAGGTCGAGGTGCTCCGACGCGACGCCCTCGTCGCACTGTGGCAGCGGTGGGGCATCGCCTGCGGCGCCTTCCTCACCAACGACTACTTCCGCTATTGGAGCCAGACGGTCCCCGCCGCGCTCGAAAGCCACGGCGAGACCTGGGCCGGCTTCCGCAAGACTTGGGGAGAGACCCAGCGTGTCGAGGTCCGGATCTTCATGCAGTTGGCCGAGGTGGGGAAGGTCATGGCCAAGGCCTTCAGCCCCGACATCGAGCGATTCCTCCCCACCGCCACCCGCGCGCGGTTCACCCGCGCCAGGGAAGCGGCCCTCCAGGGCGTCCAGCAGCTCGAAAGCAGCAACTACCAGAGCCAGTGCAAGGTCGTGCGCACCAACTGGTGCAGCCTGAGCGATGACCCCTTCGAGGCTCGCAACGTCCTGATCGGCCTGCCCCGCGACAAAATCTTCGACGAGTACATCCCCTTCATCTACACCACCCCTGCCCAGTTCGCCGATAAGTACTGGACCGATCTGACCCACGAGGCCCTGCGTCTGATCATCGCGGGAGCGGGGCGGACCGGCCTGGAGGCCATCGGTGTGCTGGCGAACGACTACAGCCGGTTCCCGCTCGACGTGCCGAAGGCCGGAGTGGCCTCGCTGGACCGCGAGGCGGTGAACAAAGCCCGCGCCCTGGTGGAGAAGCTGGTCGCGACAGGCCGCCAGCGTGGGGTGAAGGACGAACGCGAGCGCAAGCCCGACCCCAACCGCCGCGAGGTCGAGCGCCTGCTCGACGAGCTCGAAACCCTCAAGATGCCGGCCGGCGCCTGGGCCTGGGTCCAAAAGCTCAAGGCAGTGCTCGACGGCCTGCCTGCGGGTGAGAAAGCCCTGCGGTGCGAGCTCTGGCTCCTCGCCAAGGATCCCCCGCGGCCAGGCGTGGGGGATCGCTGGGCGCACATCCGCTGCCAGCAGGGCAAGAACGAGATCGGCAAGGGGCCGAGCGCGCCGGGACAGGACTACAAGCTCTGCGAGGCCTGGTACCCTGGCGAGCCGCTCGAGCTGCGCTTCTGGCAACACCCGCGCGACGAGATCCAGGGCCTGCCGCCGGACCGCGCGGTCATCGTCGAGGGGCCGTGGTCGGCCGTACGCCTCCTCCACCCCGGGCAGGTCACCGACAAGCAGTTCAAGCGGTGGCAGTTCGTCCACAAGTGGCAAGTCATGGACGTGGATGCCCGGCGCGAGGCGCCCGATCCGAAGGTCCGCGATATCCTCATCACCATCGAGGACGACCAGCGCATCCGCCGCCAGCTCCGCCTCCGCCTCAAGCTCGAGAAAGGGCTGCCAAACACCGACCAGTGGCCCACCAAGCCCAGGTTCTGACCCGCCGGCGGCGAGCGGCGCGTGGCAGAGCCATCGTCTCCCCCTCGTGGCTGGACGGTCGTCCTGTCGCGGCGTGGCCCTCACCTCAGGAGATGTCGTGGCGTCTGTATTCGGCCGAGCTATCGGGAAGCTGCGCCGGCGCGAGGAGATGGCCTCCGCGATCCATCTCGCCGCCTTCGGCAAACATCCCGGCTGGGACGACCACATCGAGGAGCTCGGCCTGGACACCGAGATCCTCGTCGCTGTCCGCCGCGTACTCTACCTCGAGGGCATCGCCGGCAACATCGACTCCGGCGCCTGGGACAGCGCCGAGGAGGAGGACCTTCTCCCCGGCTATCACCACCTCTTCGCCTGGCGGCTCGGCTCCGACCTCGTCCTCGGTCGGATGTGGTCCTCTCGTGATGGGAAGGGGCGCACCCGGTTCCCGATGATCGTGTGCGCGCATTGCAGCCATATCCCGCTGCGGGTCGCCCTGCGCGATGTCCTCCCGCAGTTGGAAGCCGTCGAGCAGGAGTGCGCGGGCACCACCGACGCCAACGACGTCCGCACCATTATCGGCCGGCACCACGACGCACTCCAGCGGGTCGCCGCCGGCATCGAGCCCGTGGCCCAGCCCGTCTTTCCCTCGGCCCAGGCCCTCGCCCGCCTCGCCGCACGCTCCGAGATGGGGCCCGACCACCAGGGCATCGAGCGCATCCTCTACCAGATGGAGCGCGAGATGCCCGCCTTCCATCTGCGCACGACCCTCGATGCACAGGGCACCCAGGGCCTCACGTTCCGCCCCCACCACATGCGCGTGCCCCGGTGCGCCGAGAGCCACGAGGACGCCATCTACCTCTGGCTGAGCTTCCTGCCCACCCAGATCGAGCCGTCCGCCCCGCTTCTGCTGATCGCGCCGATGGAGCAGCCGTGGCTCGATCTGGTGGTCGGGGAGCCGAGCGACCAGCAGTTGTTCTGCATCCGCGCGTCCGTCAAGCGCATTCCGCTCGCCACCGAGATCCCCTACACGCTCGATGAGGCCTTCGTCCAGCGGGTCGAGCGTGACATCGAGGCGTCGAGGGCTGGCACGCTCGCCGTGCCTGAGAGTCGGGCGGATGCCCCGGCCGCTGCGGCCCGAGCCGCGCCGGCGATGCCCGAGCCGGCGCCGGTCGCAGCGCCGCGGCAGCGGCGCTCTCTCGGCCAGCTCGTGCGGCGGCTGTGGTGGCTTCCGCTGCTGCTCGCGCTCATCGCTGCGCTCATCCTCGCGACGCCCACGATCGTCGAGCTCCTGCAACTGCCTGAGAAGGTGAGCAAGGGCCTCCAGACGTGGGAGGGCGCCGACGCCGAGGCCTGGCACGAGCTGTGCACGGCCTACGGCGGCTGGTTCGCCCGCCTACTCAGCGAGGCCCGCGGCGCGCGGCTCGCGCGCTGGCGTCAGGACCCCGAGCTCGCCCGCCTGGTCGTCGCGCGTATCGAGGGCGCGCAGGCCATCGTGACCGACCCCCGCCGCATCGTGCGGCGCGAGGGGATGCCCGTCGATGACCTGGCGCAGCGCCCGCCCGAAGCCGCCAGAACGCCCGACGCCATCGCGCAGACGCGCAAGGCCCTCGACGCCATCCGTGCCGTCGAAGAGGGCATCGCCCAGTGGCCTGCGGCGGGCGACAGCGGCCTCGTTGCCGTGGCGGCGCGCTATGCCGACGAACGCGGCTGGGCGCCGCAGGCGAAGCAGCTCCGCGCGTTGGCCGCATCCGTGCGCGCCACCCCCGGCACGTCCGTGGCCGGCGCGATCGACGCCGCCCTCGCGGCCAAGGCGCAGCTCCGCACCATCGAGGATCGCTTCGCGACCACCGAGAGCCACCTCGCGACGCTCGCCCTCCTGGGCGCGGACCTCGCGGCGCAAGTCCGCGAGCAAGCCCTTGCACGCACACGCTCGACGACAACACTCGACGAGCTGGAGACGCGACTCGCGGAGGTCGAGGGCGAGGTCGCCGGGATCGCTGCGACGGTCGAGCCCATTCGCGCTTACCAGCGGGAGATCGCGTCAGTGGCTGGCGAGGGCTTCGCCCGGCGCTTCATCGAATGCATCAAGCCGCCTGCCGCAGAGGCCGACCCGCTCAAGGCGCTCCCAGCCAGGCTCAAGGCCGTCAAAGGCCTTGCACCCGGCGTCGTCAGCCGCCTCAAGGAGATCCAGGCTCACCACGACGCCATCATCGACCTCGGCGACAAGGCGCTCGCCGAGCGGCTCTGGGCGTGCGCCCTTGCGGAGACCGAAGGCGCCACCAACCTGATGGCACTCAACGAGAGGCTCGAGAGCGTCAAGACGATGGCACCCAAGATAGCCGGCCTCCGCAAGGCCATTGCGGGGTACCACCAGGCCGTCATGGGCATCGGTATCGCTACCCTCGAACGCCACGGCCGCCACGTGGCTGCGAGCATCGCCGACGCCAAAGACCTCAAGTCGCTCCTCGCAGGGCTACAGCGCTCCGCCGACCTCATTGCCGGCATCGCCGCCCGCTGGAAAGAGATCGACAAGCTTGCCAAGACCATCGCGGCCTCCGGCGACAAGATCCTCGCGCAGTTCGGCAAATACCCGCCCGCACGCATCAATGCCGAGAACAACATTGCGACGCTGCCAGCGACCCTCGACGAGATCAAGGCGACGGCCCAGCAGCTCGCCGACCTCATCGAGCGCGACTGGAAGACCGGCCGCATCGACCGCGAGCGCTTCACCCGCGAGAGCGCCGTCCACCGCACCTTCGACGGCCACGTCACCGACCAGACCCTCCAGGACTGGCGTACCGAGGTCGCCAGCTACTACCGACTCGCGTCCGACGCCGACCCCCGCCAGCCGCGCGACCTCTGGGACCGGCCCATCCAGGACATTCGCTGGCGCATCCAGTTCCTCCTCGACTCCCCCGACCCCGCCAGGAAGCGGCGTGGGAAGGAGCAGGCAGGCCGTCTGAAGGAGCTCGAGCGCCAGCTCGACGCCCTCCGCGAGCTGCCGTGGATCAAGGACAACCAGAGCCGGATCACCGAGACGGCGGCCGGCCTCCGCAAAGACCTCGCCGCGCTCAAGGGCGCGGTCAAGGACGTCATCGAGCCGCCCGCCGAGTGGCTCGCCCGCGTCCGCAGCCTCGACCGCATCGCCGACTCCCCGGCCATCAACCGCGAGTGGGCCAAGCGCCGCCGCGACCTTGTGACCGACAAGGTCACGGCCCGCGCACTCGAGGGCTTCCGCCAGGTCTACGCCCGGCTGTGGCGTCACGTCCGCAGTGTCCGCGAGTTCCTCGCTGGCCTTGACGATCGGGGCGCCATGCCCCGCGGCCTGCCCGAGGCCGTCAGCGAGCTTCCCCAGAGCGCGGTTGTCCGGACGGTCGCACAGGCCGCCGAGGCACGCCGCGAGCAGGCCA
Organism: uncultured Planctomycetota bacterium; assembly: GCA_964506385.1. Lineage (GTDB taxonomy): Bacteria > Planctomycetota > PUPC01 > DSUN01 > DSUN01 > CAZDNN01. Next base: position 4,435 of record CAZDNN010000092.1, on the reverse strand, counting down.
TCGAGCAGGCCCTCGCCGCCGTCCGTTGGAGTGACGAGAAGACCCCCGTCGGCGGCCTCGTCGAGTTCAAGCAGGAGAAGGCCTGGAAGGAGGCATGTGCGGCCTATGCCGCCTGGCGCCGCGACGCGGCCAGGCTCGTCGCGGACCTTCACACCGTCGAGGCCGGCACCGCCGCGGCCTACCTGCTCGATGACAAGCCGCCCGGCGCCAGCGCGACGATCCGCCAGCTCTACGCCCGCTGGCGCAAGCACGAGCTCATGGCCGACCTTCGCGGCCCGCTCCAGCCGGTCATCTCACGGATCGACGAGCTCGAGGCCCTCGCAGACCTCGACCGCGATGGGCTTGTCGAGCGACTCGCGGCCCCCGCCTCGCCCGCCGTCACCCTCGCGATCTGGCAGCGCCTGGGCGCCCGGGATGACTGGCCGAGCACACTCGCCGAGCTCAAGCTCGAACAGCGCGCCCGGCAGACCCTGAGCAAGGCTCTTGCGGCCATCCGTGAGAAGGACGCGGCGCGCGGTCGGTGGCTGGAGGCGCAGCTCGCGGCCGAAGGCCCGCGGCGCTGGGAGCGCGCCCTCCACGCCGTTGCCGCGAAGGCCGACGAGGACCTGCGCGACCCAGGACTCGCCGGCGTCCTCAAGCTCGCCAAGGCGTTCGGCGCCGCCCCAGAGCGGCTGAGCGCCGTCGCCCGGCTGCGGATTCGCCTCCGCGGCCTGCGCGAAAGGGCGGGCGGCCTGTCCGAGAAGGCGCCGAAGGCCAGCGTGGTGCGCCTGGTCGATGGCTTCCGCAAGGATGTGGCCGCCATCCCGCAGCTCGCCAGTGCGCCGCCGGTCGCCGCCTTGCTCGAACAGCTCGGGCAGATACGCAAGATGCGGGACGCCGAGCGGCCCGCGGCCGGGCTCGCGAAGGCAGGCCCCATGGCGTCGTCGCTTGCCGGCGAGTGGAAGGCACGGGTGCTCGATGACGGCTCGGCCGCCGTCTACACCTGGGGGAGCAAAGGCCACACGCTGCGCTTCGTGCGCGTCGAGCCGCCCGGCGGGGCGACGCCGGCCTATGTGGGCACCACCGAGGTGCCCGTCGGCCTGTTCATCGACGTGATGGCGGCAGCGGAGCGCTGGGGCGAGGCGAAGGCGCTGCTGCGCCAGTACGACCCGAAGCACGAGAGCCTCCAAGGCCCCCGCGTCTGGGAGTGGCGGGACGAGGCCGACGGCGCCATCCGGCTGACCCGCCGCTGGCTATCGCGCGAGGTGGGGCGAGGCCAGCACTATGCGAAGGGGCTCGCGCCGGGCGCTCCGCAACGGGACCATCCAATGCAGTACATCTCCCCAGCCGGCGCCCTCTACGTCGCGCAGGTGCTCGCCTGCCGCCTGCCGAGTCCGGCCGAGTGGCGTGCCGCCTCCGACGCCGCAGGCAGGCCCGCGACGCCGAATCTGCGGGATGCGGCCTGGCGCAAGCAGCAGGAGCACGTCCGCAAGAAGTGGGCGGCGCACATCCCTGCCGACTGGCCCGACGCCGGGATCTTCTGGCCCCTCGGCGTCGAGCGCCGCGAGGGCGACGACGCGGCGACCGTCGCGGCCGAAGACGACGGAACCCTGTGGTTCCTGCCCGTGGGTGAGCCAGGGGCACTGCGCCACCTGGTAGGCAACGTCGCGGAGTTCGTCCTGGACCACCCCGAGCGGTGGGCGCAGCGGTTCCCCGGCGGCCAGAGAGTCGAGGCAGAGGCCGTGGTCGCCTATCTCAAGCAGCACGGAGCCGACGTCGCGGTGGTCGGCGGATCGGCGCTCTCGCCGCCATCGCTCTGGGACGGGCGGGACAAGCCCTTCAGCAAGCCGTGGCCGGTCCCCGCGCCCGCCAGCCGCGACGGCTACTCCGACGTCGGATTCCGTCTCGCCTTCGCTGCCCCCCGGGAGACCGCGGCCGCACGCCTTCAGCGCGTGTTGCGCTCGGCGGGCTACCTCCCTGCACTCCAGCCCTGACGTGGTAGCCGCGCGATAGCTCGTCGGGTATGAGACGAGCCGGTGAGGAGCTTGCGGCGAGCGCCCAGCGTCGGGCGTACCATGGCGGTTTCCCTGCGGCTCTGAGGCCGGCGCCCAAGGCATGCTTGACTACCGTGGACGGGCGCAGTAGACTGGGTGCCGTCGGACGGGGTGGTGGTCCGGCCTTCTTCTCTCCTCCCGCCCGGATGGTACTCTATGTCTATCCTAACGGTGTGGACGGCTCTGTGGCTGGCACTTCCTGGCGCGGCTCCCGGTGAGATCATCGACCGTGTTCTCGACATGGCCGCCACGGCCAAGGGCCCCGAGGTCCGCGCCCAGGCCGTGAAGACACTCACCACCCTGAAGTGGCGGCCCGCCACCGCCGAGCACTGGCGGAAGGTCGGCCAGATCGGCGCACCCGCGCTCCCCCTTCTCGACACCTTCCTCACCGACCCCGACGCCGCATTCCGCAAAGCCACCGTCGCCGCCCTTGTCGATACCGCGGCGAATCACAAGGCAACCCGCCTCGACGTCCTGGCCCGCCTTGCGCGAGCCGCCACCGACGACAAGGACCCCGCCGTCCGCAAGGCCGCCGCCAAGGCACAGGAGACGCTCAAGAAGCAGATCGCCTCCTCGCCTGCCGTCGAGCCGAAGCCGCCAGAGCCGCCCCCGCCAGGTCTCGTCCTCCCCACCCCCGGCGAGCCGAAGCCGGAGCCGAAGGAGCCGGAGCCACCCAAGCCTGCTGAGCCGCCGCCGCCGACGAAGCCCGAGCCAGCTCCAGGCCCGACCCAGCCAGGCCTGGTCCTGCCGGCGCCAGGTGGGCACAAGCCCGAGCCCCCGAAGCCCGTGCAGCCGGCGCCAGGCCAGCCCGGCCTCGTCGTGCCGCCAGGCCCCACGGAGCCGGAGCCGGGCAGGCCGAAGCCAGCTCTTGTGCTGCCCACACCCGGTCCGACGGAGCCAGGCATCCCCAAGCCACCGCCGCCAGACCCCACAAAGCCCGAGCCTGTCCTCCCTGCGCCAGGCCCCGCGATCCCTGAGGAGCCGCAGCCACCCACCCCACCGAAGCCTGAGCCATCGGAACCTGGCCCGGAGCAGCCAGGCCTCGTCCTTCCCGTCCCCGGCGAGCCTGAGCCGAAGCCAGCAGAGCCGGAGCCGGCGAAGCCGCCTGC
>CAZDNN010000092.1:0-1193 GCA_964506385.1 uncultured Planctomycetota bacterium | reverse complement strand
GAGCCGGAGCCGGCGAAGCCGCCTGCACCCCCGGAGCCTGTGGCCCCGAAGCCTGAGCCGAAGGAGCCGGAGCCGCCGAAGCCAGGGCCGACGCCGGCCACCGTTCAGCCTGGTTTGATGCTGCCCGTTCCTCCGCGGCTTGAGGCCAAGTCGCCGGAGCCCAAGCCGGTCGTGCCGACACCCGCGAAACCAGCGCAGCCTGAGCCGGCCGAGCCTGTTGCTCCCGAACCCAAACCAGAGCCGAGAGAGCCTGGCCCTCCCGAGCCGAAGGCAGGCCCCCACGAGACCCCCTCTGTGACCGACTTGGGGAAGCAGGCGCTCCCGCTGCTCGACAACTGGTTGAAGGGGGAGAACGCGGCTGACCGTGAGCGCGGCGCCCGCGGCCTGGCGACCCTGGGCACACATCAACCGGCGCTTCGGTCCCAGGTCGTCGAGCGTCTGGTCCGCGTCGGCTCGTCCGACCCTGAGCCCAAGGTCCAGGCCGTGGCGGCCGAGGCGCTCGCGGCGCTCCAGTGGCCTGAGACGGATGCCGAGCTTCGGCAGGCCGTGCAGGCCTCTAAGGGTGGCTGGAGCCTGGTCGCGAGGCTCTTCGAGAGCGCCGACGAGGCGCTGGCGGCCCGGCTGTCACAGGCGATCCTCCAAATGGCAAAGGGCGACGCAGCCGCCCGGAACCAGGCCCTCGAGCTTTTGCCGGCGATCGCGCGGCGCGCTCGCCAGCCGGCGGCGCGGCGTCAGGTGCTGGACATCGTTAACGAGTTCGCCGGCCACCAGGAGGCCGGCGTGGCAGCCAAGGCGATCCAGGCCCTCGTCGAGCTCGCGAAGGCCGACCCGAAGCTGGCGCACGCCTCGACCGCGCGGCTCTTCGAGGTCGCGACCACTCGCGACCAGGCTGCCGTTCGCGACGCCGCGCTCGAGGGCCTCGCGGAGCTCGGCTGGCGACCTGTCGGGGAGAGAGACCGCAGCAAGCTCGTGGCACTTGGGCCGGCGGCGTTCCCGGTTCTCGATGTGCTGCTGGCGGACCAGGAGGCTGCGGCGCGCAGCGCGGCTGTGCGCATGGTGACAAGTGTGGCGCAGGCGAATCCCGCTGCGCGGGTGGAGGCGCTGGAACGGCATCTCCGCGTGGCTACGAGCGACCGGAATCCGGATGTGGCACGGCTCGCGGTCGGGGGGCTCCGCGCTCTCGGGTGGCCGCA